>JACCWN010000039.1 GCA_013697625.1 Legionella sp. | reverse complement strand
AAACAAAGAAATGCAGAAGAAGCCACAATTGATTGGCAATTTACAACTGCGGATGCCAGAGTTAAATTGAAAAGGCTGTATCCTGTCTTTAATGTAATAGGACAGAATCACTGAAACGTTGTACTAGAGTGTATTGTGACCAGGTAAAGGCCGTCCAATCCGCCAAGATCAATGTTCTTTGTTTTTTAACACGGCTGGTTGAAACAATCCAAGGCGCTTTTCGTAATGCTACTCGATTGATGTCAAATAGACCTGTAGGTTTGTGGCGGTGCTTTGTTTGGCTTTGATTGGGCAAATAATACAATTCTGGAGAAGGCATGACATTCTGATAACTAAGACAAGTTTGCGCAATTTTATAACATATAAAGCTTAAGGGAACATTAAGTAAGCTTTTCAAAAATGGCTACGGAGGCCTATAGCTGGCTAAGGGGTTGAGTTTTGAAATTAATCTAGTCTTAAGGTTCCTGTGTTATAGTATGAATATGCTTAAAATAAATGCATTTTATACAGGAATCTGAATATGTTAATTAAGATTGATGACAATTCAACTGGTGTGGCTTTTGAAGCCGTAGCTTTGGTTGAGTATTTAGAATCTTTTTCTCCCATGGAGAAAAAGTCAGTTCATATATCTATTACCCAAGGTTCGACAGATGATTATGAAACAATGCTTAATTTTTTATTAAGATCTGACTTACAAGTAAATTTCCAGATACACTTAAGTGAACCAGCTAGTGAACATTGGAATACACTATTTGAAACACTATTTCTTGCAAAACAACAAGAATACTTTGAACAAGTCAACCATCAACGCTTAGCAGCGGCTCGTCCTGCTGAGATAAAAAAAGAATATCGTAAATTAAAGTTATTGCAAGGTCAAAAAGGACCAAAACTACCAATTCAAATGCAACAGCAGCAACAACAACAGCAACAACAGCAAACGGCTCAAGTTCAGCCTAAAATACGAGAAAGGCCTGCCACTAGTACCAGCCCTAATAATCCCATATCTAGCACCCAATTGGGCACCCTCATCAATGAAAAAAATATTGAAACTGAGCTAGGGGAATTCTCAAGAACTGTTTTTAAACCCGGTGATGTAGACTTAATTACGATTTGGAATAATTTGGTGGGACTTAATTCCAATTTGTTTAGGGATACTAAAGTAAGAATTACCGATGTTTCTAAAGAGGTAATGCAGGATATTATTCGCAATCATCGTGAATTTTCATATGGTATAGTCCCACATAATTTGCCTCAAAACCTTATTTTACAAGAAACACTGGATGGTAAAAATGTCCTTAGCACCAGGGGGGTCCCTAATCAGGTAATAACATTACACTCAGCTGACCGCCTAGATCCTGAGACAGTTCAATTTTTACAACCACCTTGCTACGTTTTGGCGCGTGATGCATTACATTACATTGACTCTAATCGAAAGAAAGTAGAGTTTCCTTTAACACCAGAACTCAAACATGTGTTTCCGCCATTAGATAATGTATCAAAAAACGCGAGCCCTGATGATTTAATCCAAATTCAAAGAGCAACCAATCATGAAATTGCTAGCATCAATCAAGAACCCCCAAACCCCTTAACACTTACACTCATACCAAAACCCAAGTTAGTAGCTTCATTAAATCAATTCATGCTCAGATTATTTAGAATAGAGGGGGCTGATTCATCACCTATCCGTAAATTATTTACACCAGAAGGTGAGGACCTCAGACGACCCTATCAAGGACAATTTAATATTTTAAATGATGTTTTAGCACCTGGAGACAGAAAAAAAGCCTTCCTCTTCTTTATTGAGAAATTAGGCCAAAACCAGCCTGACATTAATAAGACCATTGAAAATGCGCTAAATCCTTTGTCTTTAACCAATTCCCAATACAAAGGCTTGTTAGACCTACTCATTTTTCAAGGGGAAAGTGGCGTACTTTTATTATTAGACCAAATTCAAAGACTAAAGGCAGATGATTCAGCTACCAAGGTTTTTATAGAAAACTCGGATAATTTTGCATCTCTCATTTCTGAAGAAGGACAAAATCAACTGAATTTTTTAAAAAAATTAGACAAAAGTCAAGGTGCTTGGTGGGATTCATTAATTAAACAGCATCAGGATGCAGACTCTGTGTTAAATTTTGATGAGTTAACCAAAGCATATCGCTTTTTCTTAGAAGAGTTAAGCGGACTTGGGATTAAAACACTGCCTCCAGTTTGTCCAATCCAAAACATCAAACATATGAAAAGTGCCTTAGACAGGGTTTTGTATATACTCAAGAATGCCAATGATCCTAAAGAGCAATTGTTGTATCTAAACATTGATTTCAGTTCTACAGGTCCTTATGTTGCAATGCCTTTTAATTTGGTGTCAAAAGAGATGGATCTTACCTTAAGCCCGCTGGTAGGAGACAATATCTTTGATTCAGATGCATTTAAAGCATTATTAAATAAAAAATGTTCAATTAAAATTAAAGAAAATTGCTTTCAAGCTGGATTAAGTCTTAACATTAGTAACTCCATAGGTAATTTACTCAATGATAATAAATTATTAACCGATATAGAAAAGAGTCACTTCCTAATTGGATACAGCAGGTGGTTAGAAAAGTATGAGAATCATTATAAAGAGGAGTCATATTATATAAATGAAGCAGAGAAACAACTCAACCAGTTGTGCGACAAAAAGAAAATCGACTATCAACCCCCAACACGACAAAATTATTTTAAGGTTTTAAAAGAATTTCCTAATCAAGGAATTGTAAATTATTATCGTTATGTGGGCAAATACAGTGCCTATCCTCTTGAAGAGTATCAACAAATTGATGCTATGTCACAAGTCAGTGAGGATTACGAAGTTGTGGGAGACGCGCAAGAATGGGTTGGTTATTCTTTTAAGGAAAGAGCCTATATATTAGGAGTAGTTGCACTACTTACCTCCGGCAAAGATGTAAATACCCTTGACCCAGTATCAGACGCAAAACGATTAATGCAATCCCTACAGCGGCTTAGCAAATTTAATAAAGATGATGCTGTTGGTTTTAATGTGTTTGAAGGATTGGAATTTCTGACAGGAATAAACCCCTCAATCCTTCCTTCTTTAAATCAATTATCTCAGGTTATTGAATTTTTTAATCAATTGTCACTGGAGTCCTATGTAACATACTATAGTGCTTTTAACTTTCTTAAAAAATTCTCACAAAATTTTGATAAGAGCCTTAGGATTTTCAAAAATTTACATATAAAGGTTCAGGCACAAGAAAACCAAAATGGAGAGCCAATAGAAGGGTATGAATTTGGAGCTAATCTAGTTTTATTATGTGAATTATTATCTGATACCGGCTCTATTTCTTTGATCCTATTTAAAAAATATGAGCGGGATAATTTTGTAACCATCCTTACTTTAATACAAAGTGATATTAAAAATTACGCAGATAGTATTAATTTAGCCACAGGATTTAGCAGACTCGATGCTTCTTTACGAAAGGAACTATTAGAGATACTTGCTGAGATCAATATAGATTCATTAGAATTACCCACTTACGAAGGAGTATCTGCACTTCTTTCGCAGATCAAAGTTCAAGAAAGCACGATTTTAAAAGAAAAAAACCCTGTATTAAAACGCAAGCTTTTATTAGAGCAGGTTTTTAAAGCCTTTCCACGCACAACCTTTGGTCCAACGCCAGAAGTATCTTCTCAAGATGGGCTAGTGCTAGCACTTAGAAGTGCCAATAGAGAATTAGATCTAAAAGAGGCTCTTAAAGAAATAAGAGATGATAATGGGAATGTTAAAGGAACTTTAGTTAGTCTTCCAATGGGTAATCTATTATATGAGGCAGTTAAGGGGAAATTAACTCAGCTTGACGCACCCATACAATCATATACTGAGGCTTTATATAGAAATCCTTATGACTATGCAGAAATTTTAAATACACAAGATACTCTAGATAAGGCCTGTAGCGATTTTATCAATACACTTCCCTTCAAAAGTTTGTTCCCAACGATACTACAAAAGTTTGGACCGGATAAGCCTGAATTAGCCGAATTTGCAAAAAACGGAAAAATTCTTGTTCTTTTGAAAGACCACTTAGAGGCATATTCTCAAGCGGAACTATATAAACGTATCATTTTATTGCAACTTGGTGATACTTTAGGAGGTCTAAGATCGGATTTGTATCGTAACATTCCTAAGCTTGATCTCAACAAAAAAACATCAGTAGCCTTAGAAGAATACAATCAAAAATTAATACAAATTAATTCCTTTATAAATGGTCTTATTCGAATTAAAAATAGAGAAACTGGTACAAATTACCAAAAAATCAAAGAGTTACTAGATAATAATACTATAATAGGTTTTGAGTACCTATTACAAATTATACAAGTATTAGAGATACCCGCACCTATATGCGCTACCGAGCGATTGAACTTTATTTTTACTATTGTATCAAAGCATGGCATGGGTAGGTTGCCTCAAGCCTTAAGCCAACTCAGGCTGCTTATCAGTTTGGATAAGCCATTACCAGAAGCCTTATATAGAACTTTATTTAAGCTTTCTTTTGAACACAATATGGCTAATAATACGCCTTTTCCATTAGAAGAAATCATAAACCTTAAAACCTTAAAAAATAATCACAACTCTGACGCAGAGGCATTATTCGAAACAGTCGTTCAATTAATAGATGTAGGTGCCTCAGATAAAGTATCCTCATTAATAGCGCTTACTGCGAACACCTTAAAACGATTGTCACCAACCCATCCACATATTGTGTCTGTTTTAAATAATCTTCTAAAAAAATGCAAACTTGATGCCCAGCTTGATAGCACATTACAAGTATTAACTTGTTTACATGCCTTACCCACAGATACTCATTTTAATAATTTGTTAGAAATTATCACCAAAACTGCTGCTTCTAATGCCAATATTGAATCAATACAACAGCTGCTGGTTTTAATACAATCAAAACCCAATTTTATTGGGCACCTTGCAAGTCTGTTTACCTATCCCCCTTACCCAAAAGTAGATATTTTATTAGTAGAACTTGCAAAAGCAGATGCTGACCTTGCTCTTTATATAGAAAACTATGACAGTGATCCTAAGAACGCGCGTTCAGAAAAAAGGGATGGAAAAAATAGGCTGCTTTTAACACAAACACAAATTTTAGAAAAGCAATTTTCTGTGGGTCGTATTGAGGATGTGGTTGCAGGCGTTCATGAACTATTAGCTGATAGCAAGCTCAGTTTAAAACAGCAATTTGATTTAGCACAGCAAATTTTGTTCATCAATGCCTTAGGCCAGAAGCCCAATATCAAAATATGTGGCAAAACACTCTCAAAACCATTAACCCAGATTCCCAGGGATGATTTGAGACATTTGAGCAATCTGCTTATCGAGCGTTTGCAAACCAATCTAAGCCCTGAGGAGATGAAACGGACACAGTTACAATTCATCACCGTACTGCGTGAAATTTATTTTAGAACCACGGGTAAACTACCCAAAACAACCCAATTGCTTGCTTTACTCCTTGCAATTGAATACCCAGGAAATCTTTTAGAAGAGATAAGTACTGGAGAAGGTAAAAATCTCATCACTGCAATGCATGCAACATTTCAATGGGCTAAGGGTAACCGCACCGTCAATGTAGGCACTGCAAATAGAAATCTTGTAACACAAGATTATATAGAAAAGGGCAATGTGGATTTCTTTACTTTCTTGGGCATTCGTTCCAATCATATTCGTTCAGATTCTCCCCCCGGCAGTTACCAAGTGGGGGGTATTAACTATTCTACTGTTGAGGATTTATCTTTATATTGCTCACGAGCCAAATTGGAAGGGGAGGATCTTTTAAATTTCAAAGGAAAACGGTATACAAATGATTTGGTGTTAGAAGAAAGTGATAGTACCACCCTTGACAATAAGAAACTGCTGAATTGGGCTATGGTCTCCCCCAGTTTGGTAGACGATGGCTCTAATCCTCATGCTTTTATATACCCTTTGGTAAATCAATTCATAGATGAAAATGCAGATTTCAGAAATATAACACTACCCCTTATCTGGGATAATGATAAAGACTGTGAAGAACTTAGAAAATTCCTCTATGATAATACCACAGCCTCTCAACAACATTTATTACAAGATACATTGTCTTATCAATACAATCAGTGGATAAATTCGGCCTTAGAAGCAAAGAATCAAGTACTAGACAGTGATTTTCTTATTGATACAAAAACCTTCATAAAAGATGATGTTAGAACAACAATTTCTACTGCTGTGCCCATAGACATAGAAGGCAACCCCCAACGTGGCGTCACATTCAAAGATGGAGTACATCAATTTTTACATGCAAGATTGGGACAATCCTTTCCCATTGATCCAGAATTTTCTGTTGTTGACAGTCAATCAACACAAACCTACATTCATAAAAATTATGCAGAAGGGCGCATCATTGCAGTTACTGGGACTGGAGGGGATACCAATGAATTATTAGAGCAAGGCTCTAAATTTGGTTTAACCGCTGTTCGTATACCTACGCATGACAGAAAACGTCTTATCGAGCATGAAACCAGGATTACTTCTAGTAAAGCATTTTTAACTGAGATAAAAAAAGTATTAGACAACCGTGTCAATAAAAATAACCCTCAAATGGCCAAACCGGTATTGCTGCTATGCGAAGACATCATTCATGCCAACACACTTTTAAGTGACCTACAGCGTAGTCCTAACAAAAAAGGGCCGCCTAATCAAGTCTTCCAAGTGATAACAGGTGCAGAAGATGACCAAGAAATGCAAGCTAAGATTATAAATGCCGGAAAACCCAATGTGATTACCATTTCACCAGCGACCAAAAGGGGCACGGATATACAGCTGGAGGAAATGCTAACAAATTTCGGGAAAACCCAGCCTGACTATCCTTTATTGGTGTTAAATACCCATCTTGAATCAACACTAAGAGGTACCAAACAAGCAATAGGAAGAACTGCAAGAAACGGCTTGGTGGGAGAATACATAGCCGTTTATGATGATGCTGGTTTTACCCATAAACACCTATGCGGGGGCTCTTTGTTGAAAATGAACAAAAACCAACGCAAGGCTGCGCTCAATAAGATGCAACAAGCCATGACGGAAGAAGCTGCAGTCGAAAGGCATTACATTCAAGCAGTTGCCCAGATTCAACAGGTGATGCTTGCAGCAATTGATGACTGGCAACAGTTACTTCATTTAGAGTCAGGTGCAGATAAAATTGCTTTAGATAAAAGCTTTTTCTCCATGCGTGAGTCTCTTATTTCAGAACTTTCTAAGAGCTGGGAAAATCAATTAGCCCAGTCTGATCCTAAAAAGCAATTTCCAAATGTTTTTATCCGGCGTGATGCCGCTACTGGTACATTAGACACCCAGGCCCTTGACCAGGCTTTGATGAACTTTGAAAAAAATGCCTTTGAAACCATTTGGGAAACCAACAAAATTTGGTTAACCCAAAAGAGTGTGCAATTACAAAATCCAAACAACAAGCTGCGTGCCGACTATTATTTGAAGGATGTTTCTCTAAAGGATCAACTAAAACTTCTCAAAATGAATACGCGCCAAGAAAAAAAGATGCGCCATCATGAGGAAAAAGAAGCGGTGTTTCAGCTAGCCCAGGCACTGGATGAAGGTGAGGCTATGCTGCGTTATGGTGAGCTCACTTCTGATGAAATACTAAACTGTCAAGAACAATCCAATACCTATCAACTAAGCTTAGTAAGAAAGGCTTTTAATACACTTGTTGATACATTACCTCTGTCCCAAGTGATTAAAACCCATCTGCAGATTGAGTTTAAGGGCACTGAGTCAATTCATGCACAATCCAATGACATTATGGAAAAATTTAGCAGGTTCACTGAGCATTTTACCAATGCTTTTGTTAAAAACAAACATGAAGCAGTATCTAAAATGCAACCTATTTGGCTTGCCTATTATAATCTTTTCCCCAAAATCAGTTATGACATGCAAATGCTAAAACCTTTACATACAGTTTTCACTGAGAACCTAATCAACCAAATAACCCTGGAACTCACACAAACCTTTTCCTGGGCAGATAAAAAAAATCGCAGTATATTCGGCTTTAACATAGAACGTGGCGCTTTAAAAAGAGCGGCCATAGACATTCTTAATGCCTGTACCCTACTTAAAGAGGCACCAACTGAGGATGAAAAACAACTAAAAACACAACAATTATTTAAATTACTCAAAAAGCATCAAGGTATGCTGGATGGGGTGTGGATAGTTAGACATAAAAATGCGGTTAAAGTTATAAATAATGTAGTAAGCAGTCTAGAAAATATCATCCCCGAAGAGCTAAGGCATGAAAAACAAGTTGAAATCAAAGGCGGCCATTATATTGCTCAATTTACATCCAATTTTTATGAAATTTCAAAAAAAATACCCCATACTAATCGTAAATGGGTAGAAATTTCTGCAGAAATCCCACGGATACTAGATAATAAAACAACGCCTTATGTGCTCTATGAAATCAAACATCGTTTAGGTAAGCACTTACAAAATGAGCCGGCAAACTCTTCACTGATTCCACCTTTGAGAAAATTGATCCAAAACTTAGAGTTGAGTCTTAAGGAATTAAACCAAAAACAAGAGTTAGGCTTATCAATAGAACCCTTTCTTGAAACAAAGACCAAACAATTGCAAAATGTATTGCACTCGAAGATACCAGAACTGAAAAGTCTCGCCATTGAGCAAGGTCATACGGGTTTTAATACATATTATGAATTACAGGTTGAAGGACCTTGTGAGCACGAATTATTTGATGATTTTATTAAATACAATTCTCCCTTAGATATATTAAAGAAAAAGCTTGGGACAGCACAGGATGAATTAAAGGAGTCGACTCAAACACTACAGGCTATGAATATTACACTTAATGATATTGCAAATACGTGGCCAAAAATTGTCAATTCAAATGGTTTGCCAGAGGCTTTAACCTCTCAAATTGAATCATTAAATACATTATTCACCACTGATGGTCCTTTGAATGCGGATCATATAAGTGATCAAAAATTAAGACAGCGTTTAATGCCTTTAATTCATAAATATAACAGTTTAGTTAACCTGTCTTACCAATCACTTACCCCTGAATTAAAGTTTGAGGACAACCCCTCTTTGTCCTCACAAGTACAGACATTTGCTATGAATAAAGCACAGTTGTCAGATCAAATACAAAAAAGATCTACTCAATCATTTGCAAATACTTGGTTGAAGCAAACCTTATCTACAATCAAAATAATTGATAGTCCTGAGACCTTATTAAAGAAAGACAAACAAGCTTTTGAAGATTTTCAAAGCACGCAACTACAGGCGACCAAACAAAGTCTGTGGAAAGCTTTATGCTCAAATTTAATGTGCAACTCTAGTACTATTATAAAAGACTATGAATTGAAACAATCGCATTTACAGCACAAAGTCGATTTTTTTACTACAGAGATTAAAAAATGCAACCAAACGCCTACCAAGGCTGTTAGTCGATTCAATACACTTGAGGATTTGTTAAAATTTGAAGATCGCCTTCAACAGGTAACCACCCCGGCCCCGGCTTCAGTGGGTATATTGCCTGGCATGAGTAATTAAACAATGTGGGGTGACTTGGGATTTCCAGTATCAGTATAGACAAAATAAATAAAGTATTATAAATTAGCCTATTTACTAGGAATTATTGATGCGTATTGCCTTAGTTGTAGAATACGATGGTAGTCAATACCATGGTTGGCAAGCGCAAACGGGTTTGCATACAGTACAACAAGCCGTTGAGCATGCTCTGTCACAAGTTGCTGATCAGCCGGTTACAGTGGTTTGCGCTGGTCGTACAGATACTGCTGTCCATGCCACCAATCAAGTTATACATTTTGACTCTGACAAAGAACGCTCCACACGGGCCTGGTTTCATGGGGTAAATGCTTTTTTACCCAAAGACATCTGTATCAAATGGGCCAGAGAGATGCCTGATGATTTCCATGCGCGTTATTCGGCACTATCCAGACGGTATAGATACATTATTTATAATGGGGCTATTCGGCCAGCTTTGTTACGTTCAAATGTAACCTGGCAATATCGACAGCTGGACCACCGTTTGATGCATCAAAGCGCCCAAAGCTTGTTAGGAGAACATGATTTCACATCCTTCAGATCTGTTGAGTGCCAATCAAAAACACCCATGCGTTTGATGCAATCAATTCAAGTTTCCCGTGCTGATGATCTAATTATCATAGATCTTACAGCCAATGCCTTTTTGCACCACATGGTTAGAAATATAGCAGGTGTCCTCATGGCTGTAGGGTCTGGAAAACACCCATTGGAATGGGTAGATGATGTTTTAAAAGCCAAAGACAGACGCTTAGGCGCTGAAACAGCGCCACCTTATGGTCTTTATTTGGTTCAAGTGACTTATCCTCAGCACTTTGGAATTATAAAGCAACATCCCGGACCCTTGTTTGTTGGGGAGAAATAGCCTTGATGCAATTACGCACAAGAGTGAAGATGTGTGGGATGACGCGCTTACAAGACATCGAACAAGCTGTCCAATTAGGCGTTGATGCCATTGGCTTGATATTTCATCCTCAAAGTGTACGTTGTGTAGGGCTACAGCAAGCAATTACATTAACGAACAATCTACCTCCTTTTGTGGATACTATAGCGGTAATGGTAAACCCTGAGGAAGCCTTTGTTCGAACCCTTCTCAATGAACTACCCATACAATGCCTACAATTTCATGGGGATGAATCTTCAGATTTTTGTCAACAATTTGATAAACCCTTCATCAAAACCATACACCCAACCCATGCAGAACAAATTGAAAATTGCATACTAGCATTTGATCAAGCTCAAGCCTTATTATTTGATTCAGCAGTTGGTTTACAAAGAGGTGGCACCGGGCTACCCATTAATTGGCAGCTCATCCCCAAAACACCAACAAAGCCCTTCATACTGGCTGGGGGATTAACTCAATTTAATGTATCAGAGGCAATACAGGTCTGTAACCCCTATGCAGTAGATGTGTGTTCAGGAATTGAAACTACTGGTGGAGTTAAAGATCATGATAAAATGGAAGCATTTATAAAGGCCGTACGGAGGACAAACAATGAATCAAGAACTTCCTGATGAACGAGGACATTTTGGACCATATGGCGGACAATTTGTTGCCGATACCTTGGTTCATGCTTTAAAAGAATTAGAAACTGCTTATACAAGGTTTAAAGCAGATCCTGAATTTTTAAAAGCGCTGCATAAAGAATTAAAGGATTTTGTGGGTAGACCTAATCCCCTTTACCATGCAGAACGGCTCAGTAAGGAGTTAAAAGGCGCACAAATTTATCTGAAACGTGAAGATTTAAACCACACTGGCGCTCATAAAATTAACAATACTGTTGGCCAAGGTCTTTTAGCTCAGCGCATGGGGAAAACTCGTATCATAGCTGAAACTGGGGCAGGACAACATGGAGTAGCCACAGCAACAATAGCCGCCAAATTGGGTTTTGAGTGCTTTGTGTATATGGGCATCGAAGACATTAAAAGGCAATCAAGCAATGTGTACCGAATGAAACTATTAGGTGCCACGGTTATTCCAGTCACATCAGGCTCTAAAACCCTAAAAGATGCTTTAAATGAGGCCATGCGTGATTGGGTAAGCCATATAGACAATACCTTTTATATCATTGGAACTGCCGCAGGTCCTCATCCCTATCCACAAATTGTCAGAGATTTTCAATCGGTCATTGGTCATGAAACCAAACAACAATGCTTGGAAAAAATTAATAAATTGCCAGATGTGCTGATTGCCTGTGTGGGTGGCGGCTCCAATGCCATTGGGTTGTTTCATCCTTTTTTACAAGATGAAACAGTAGCCATGGTTGGCGTAGAAGCTGCTGGAAAGGGCTTGGCCTCAGGTGAACATTCGGCCTCATTAACCGCGGGTAAGCCTGGTGTCTTGCATGGCAATCGCACCTATCTACTTTGTGATGAATTTGGACAAATTAAAGATACCCATTCTCTCTCAGCTGGCCTAGACTATCCAGGAGTAGGACCAGAACATGCCTATCTAAAGGATTCTGGACGCGTGAGCTATGAGACTATCTTAGATGAAGAAGCGCTACATGCCTTTCGTACCTTAACTCGTGTAGAAGGCATCATACCCGCATTAGAGTCAAGTCATGCAGTAGCCTATGCTATGAAATTAGCCCCAACACTGACAGTTGATCAAAACATCGTCCTTTGTTTATCTGGTAGAGGAGATAAAGACATGCATACAGTGGCAACCATTGACGGCATTACCTTAGAGTAAGGTGTAATATGAATAGAATTGATACAATTTTAAATAAGTTACAGGTTGATGGTAAAAAAATGCTCAGCCCTTACATCACCGCTGGGGATCCTGCGCCTAATTTAACAGTGGACATCATGCATGCCCTAGTTTCAGCAGGGGCTGATATTTTAGAATTAGGCATTCCTTTTTCAGATCCTATGGCAGAAGGGCCGGTGATACAACATGCCATGGAGCGTGCCTTAAAACATAATATACACTGTCTTGATGTTTTAACCATGGTGAAAGAATTTCGTAAAAAAGATAAGCTAACAGCTGTCATTCTTATGAGTTATGTGAATCCTGTAGAGCAGTATGGATATGATTCATTTGCCCAACAGGCCCAAGAATCGGGCGTGGATGGTACTATTTTGGTGGATCTTCCTCCAGAAGAAGCCAGTGGAATAGCCAAAATTTGGCAAAAATATAACCTGTACAGTATCTATCTGTGTTCACCAACGACCTCAGAAGAACGTATGACACGTATTAATCAATCTGCTCAAGGGTATTTGTATTATGTATCCTTAAAAGGGGTGAGTGGTGCTGATTCATTAGACATTAAAACCTTAAAAACACAATATGAACACAAGAAAGCTCAAACAAAGTTACCCTTGATGGTAGGATTTGGTATTAAAACTGGAAAAATGGCGGCCCAGGTTGCAAGTTTTGCTGATGGGGTGATTGTAGGTGCGGCACTAGTCCATCAACTCTCTGAAGCCTATTTAAATAAGCAAGATCCGCTTAAAGCTGGTGCTGCACTCATCAATACGATGCGCCTAGCCATCGATAACCATGGAAAAATTGAATGACCGATCTAACTGAAAAACGAACCCATTTTATAAGACAATTGATACAAGATGACTTGGCTTCTGGAAAACATGAGGACATCATCACAAGATTTCCACCTGAACCGAATGGCTATTTGCATGTAGGGCATGCCAAATCAATTTGCTTAAACTTTGGTTTGTCTGAAGAATTTTCAGGTAAATGCATGTTAAGATTTGATGATACCAACCCCATTAAAGAAGAAGAAGAATATGTTCAGGCCATCATAGATGACGTACGGTGGTTAGGCTTTGACTGGGCGGCCATGACTCATTCTTCGGATTATTATCAAGAACTCTATGATTTTGCCACTCTTTTAATTAAAAAAAACCTTGCTTATGTGGATAGCCTGAGTATGGAGGACATACGGTCTTATAGAGGTACCTTACAGGAACCTGGTCGAGAAAGTCCTTACCGGAATAGGCCTATGGAAGAAAGCCTAGACTTATTTACACGCATGAAACAGGGCGAATTCCCAGATGGAACCCATGTATTGAGAGCGAAGATTGACATGCAATCAGGCAATGTCAATATGCGTGATCCGGTTTTATATCGTATACGACATGCCCATCATCAACGCACTGGAGATGCTTGGTGCATTTATCCTATGTATGATTACGCCCATCCTCTGTCGGATGCTTTGGAAAAAATCACCCATTCCTTGTGTACTCTTGAATTCCAAGATCACAGACCACTATACGACTGGCTTGTAGATAATTTACCCTTACCGGCAAAACCTATTCAAACTGAATTTGCAAGATTAAACCTATCCCACACCATTACATCAAAACGCAAACTGCGTGAATTGGTTGAAAAAAACATCGTTACTGGCTGGGATGATCCCCGTCTACCCACCCTCAGAGGCATGCGCAAACGGGGCTATCCCCCGGCTGCAATACGGCAATTTTGTGAAATGATAGGCATATCACGTAGTGACTCTGTGATTGATATGTCCTTATTTGAGGAATGTGTTAGAGCTGAGCTCAATAAGACCGCAAAACGTGCCATGTGTGTAATCGATCCAATCAAAGTAGTCATTGATAATTATCCTAAAGATCATATGGAGGCCCTAAACTGTCCCTTTTTCCCTCAAGATTCTGAATCAGAAACCCGTTCTTTGCCTTTTTCCAAAGAGTTGTACATAGAGCGCTCTGATTTTATGGAAGAACCCTCGAAAAAATTTTTCAAGTTATCACCCGGAGCCGAAGTGCGATTACGCCATGCGTATGTCATAAAATGCAATGAAGTGATACGGAATAGCCAAGGTGAAGTTACGCAACTACATTGTACCATTGATGAAAATACCCTGGGAAAAAATCCTGAAGGGCGAAAAGTAAAGGGTGTGATACATTGGGTGTCTTGTGCCCAAGCCTATCCCGTGACAATTTATCAATATGATAGATTGTTTAACGACCCTAATCCTGCAAGAGAGGCTGATTTTTTACAATTTTTAAATCATAATTCCTTACAAATTTTAAAAGCCTATTGTGAACCCTCTTTAGCCAACCAAAAAGCGCAAGAGGTTTTCCAGTTTGAGCGCATAGGATATTATTGCGTCAATCAGGTGGAGGCAGGGCAGGTGAAAGCTTTTCATCGAGTTGTTGACTTAAAAGACAATTGGGCTAAATAAAGGAAAATCATGCTGAGTTTATATAATTCCTTGACCAGAAAAAAAGAAGAGTTTATTCCAATAATACCTGGAAAAATTGGCATTTATGTATGCGGCATTACCGTGTACGATCTTTGTCATTTAGGACACGCTCGTTCAATGGTAGCCTTTGATGTGATAGTACGATACCTTCGTTCTCAAGGGTTTGAGGTGACTTTTGTACGTAATATCACTGACATTGATGATAAAATCATCGCAAGAGCAAATGAGCGTGGTGTTTCTATTACAGAACTTACAGAGCAATACATTGCTGCTATGGATGATGATGCCCGCGCGCTGAATATTTTAAAGCCAGACAAAGAACCTCGTGCTACAGGGCACATAGATGACATTATTAACCTCATCCAAAGTTTGATTGAAAAAGACCATGCATATCTAAGTGCAGATGGGGATGTTTGTTTTCAAGTGGATACATTTGAAGGTTATGGGAAATTGTCACATAAGGATTTGGAAGGGCTGGTTTCAGGCGCCCGTATCAGTGTTTCCAAGGAAAAACGCTCGCCACATGATTTTGTATTATGGAAAAAAGCAAAAGCTGATGAACCTGCTTGGCCTTCACCCTGGGGTGAGGGTAGACCAGGCTGGCATATAGAATGTTCTGCAATGGCCATGCATGATTTAGGTGAACAATTTGATATTCATGGTGGAGGCTTGGATCTACAATTCCCTCATCACGAAAATGAAATAGCTCAAAGTGAATCCGCCACAGGCAAACCCTTTGCTAATTATTGGCTACATGTAGGCATGTTGCAGGTCAATAATGAAAAAATGGCCAAATCAACAGGTAATTTTCTAACCATTGAAGATGCATTGCATGCACATCATCCAGAAGTACTGCGCTATTTTTTATTAAGTAGCCACTATCGTAGTCCATTAAATTACACTGAAGATAATGTCTTAAATGCGCAAAAAGCTTTAACCAGATTATATCAATCGATAAAGGATTGTCCATTGAGTGAGACAGATGCGAATTTGGATGTTCATTGGGTAGCACAATTTAACCAAGCTATGGATGATGATTTTAATACACCTCAAGCCTTGTCAATATTGTTTCAATTAAGCCGAGATTTAAACAAAAATAATGCCAAGATATTAGCTGCAACTTTAAAATATCTGGCTAATCTATTAGGTCTTTTACAAGAAAATCCCGGATCCTTCCTTCAAACTGGATTTACACAAGATGATGTGGTTACAATTGAACAACTAATAAACCAGAGAATCCAAGCGCGCTCCGAACGTAATTGGGTTTTATCGGACCAAATTCGTGATGATCTTTTAAGCCAGGGTATAGAATTAGAAGATGGAGAACAGGGCACGATTTGGCGTAGAGTAACCTAAGTTTGTCCGGCTAGGTCAGCCAAACTTCAAACTATGCAACCGCATCAAAAAGTATATAATTCAGTCAAAAGGCCTATGTTCCGCGCTTTATGCGTGGAATCCAGCATGGATCTAGAAGGCAAAATAATGTGGTTCCCAACAGCTTTACAGCAAAATATAATGTTCATATTCTGTCTATTAAAATTCAATTTTCTATGCCTGTCATCCCGGAATTTAGCGCGGCTTGCGGAGTCTGCGAGGCTAGCCGCGCTTAATGTCCGGGCTCCATCCCTCACTATGGCACTTATCTAAAGCCTCGCAGGATCTGCAAGCCGCACTAATACCGGAGGACAGTCATTGTAACTGAATTTCCACATTGGACCTTATAAGTCAATCAGGGCAGAGCGTATAAATACCGTTCACAGGGGTAGTGGGAGTACCAATTTTAAATTTTTTACTGATTTTTAGACAAATAATCACTCAACTTTTGAATGAAATCCGGCTCTAGAAAATCTTGCCGAATTGGGGTCTGTTGTTCATAAATGACCGTATCCTTTTGTGCTATAAATCCATGTGGGGTATGCGAGGGAAACACCATCATTTGTCCTGCAATTAAATGAAGACTTCTTCCTTCTGAACTAACCAACAATTCGCCACTGTCGACTCGAGTAATTTGTTCGTTCATATGTGTGTGACTAGGTAATTTAGCACCTTGTTTTAGTGTCCACTGAATTACTGTAAATTGTGAAGTAGTGAAAAATCGCATACCTATTTTATCAGTGAGTTGATTCATAGGGATAGCATTAAAGTCATACATCATGGCTTCATTTGTATTAATAATGGCCTGATTGGCATTCAATGTATTGGTGAAAACAGTTGGAACAAGTATTAAAGAAAGCGCCACAAAGACAAATCGTATTTTTTTCATTAGAGTACCTTGTTTAAATTGAATAAAGTGTTTCATTATCCCCCATATTTAGCCTTTTGTTAAGGTTAGGCCGCATACCTATCTTAGAACATCATCATTTTATCATGCCTTTGACCAAATTAATTAATTAATATATTGACATTGCTGTCAAATTTGTTAAGCTAGATAATAACACGGAAACGGCGCATAATGTCGTTAGTGTTTGTCACAATGGTGTGAGTCAAATATTTATTTAATTCACTGACTGCTAGTTTTCAAGACATATGCATGAAGCAGGGAATTAATACTCATAAGTTGACTTCTGCAATAATAATAATAAGGAAATAACATGAAAAACTTAATAAAAGCCACTCGATTAATTGTAGCTGGTGCAGCCTTTACAATGCTGTCAATTACCAGTGTCCATGCCAATGTTCCTGTTACAAATGCTCATCAATGTGGTATTGAATTCGAACACTGTACCAATACATGTCCTACAAAAAGATGTGAAGGCAATGACTGGAAAGTATGTGAAAATCAATTTTTACAATGCTTAAATACTGCAGATGTTATTTGTACTAAATAAAATTTTAATAACCATTTTCTATTTATAATTAGTTATAGGCGCGTAATTGTTTTTTACTCAATCCGACCTTCCGCGGGACCTTGAACGAAGGGGGGTAAAATGAATTTTGCACCAGCGACTAATTACATGATTTAAGAAAATGGTTACTCTTTTTAACTTTGATAAGGCTTGCGATTGCAAAACTTATTGTGATTAATTGTTGCTACCAGTACGATAAGAACTCAACCACTTCAAAAATCTTGAAAAGGACACGATGCCTTCTATAGTAGCTAAATTATTAACTGTTGTGTTTTTCAAAATACTCCACTGGATGTATTGAGCTGTTCCAATCAATTTAAATTTAGGATTTAAGGCCTACGCTAGTGACAAAATAGTTCTGCTGGGTATCGAATAATTGAAACTATAATCATCTGCTATTAACCCATTGTATTGACTTGTCCCATGCATTCGGAAATTTAAAGCAGCTCTATGATTTAATCCAATGGTTGTAGACTTTAAAGGCTTCATTAGTAATCCTATATCCCATCCCCAAGACTCTCCGGTGGTCTTATTACGGCTTTTGATATCAGGTATATTTAATTTTGGAAAGCCTGTGAGTGGTTCAAATAAAAAGGCTGCATGTGTGCGGTTTAAAAAAGCACCTATTGAAATTTTTTTATTCAATTGGACTGCAAGTGCCGGAATGAAACCAATTGAATCTATTCGGTTGTTTGATTGGACATACTTTAAAATAGAAAATCCATCAACCTCTCTTAAGATATCATTGGCAAAGATTGCCGTTCCTAAATAAATTTTAGGCCCCAAGGGCATGGTGTAGAAAAGAGAGGGTAGGAGTGTATTTGCATGGGCAGTTGATGTACCTGATTGAACATAATCATCAACACTTCGAGTATATTGTCCTGTGAAAACGGTACTTGCACGGCTTGCGGAACCTAAAGCAATCCCCTGTTTTTTTTTTACACCTGCAAGCGCTGCGGGGTTATAGTAAGTTGCCGTTGCATCTTCTACTACAGTCGTACCAATGGTAGATTCGATAAAGGAGGCATGCAAAATCAATGGTAGGTATAAGGGCGTAGCCCAAAATAGGCGCGCAAACACAAAAGACTCTTTTCAATAATCAAAATTCAAATCAACACTTTGTTTTACTTGCATTACCCCGTATCGTACTTCCCTTACTGAGGGATGGTAACACAGGGCTCCACTGCACGCGATTTGTGGCATAAAAGAATGCAACTGCCAAGTATTGTTGTGCATTGGATCAATGATTAGTTGCCTGGTTGGTATACGGGTTGGCACGCTAAATTGCTTGGTTGGATAAGATAATCCCATGCCACAAGCTTTTATGAAAGCCTCTTTTTGAGCCCAAATATGAAAAAATACAGCGGGCTTTAAAGAAGCGGGTAGATGAAGGAATTCAGACAACTCAGCATCAGAAAATAGATTTTTCGCAATACCTTCATAGGGCCTGGCAGAGTAATGTTCGATATCAACACCCATTGTAATTCCTTTACCCACTGCTAACAAAGCTAAATCACCAGTATGGCTGAGGTTGAAATGAAGTTTTTGAGAATTAATGACTGCGGGTTTACCATAATTGTTATAGCTGAATTCTAAGCGGGCTGGCCTGATGTTCAAGTAACGAGATAATATGATTTTCATCATGACGCGGGCTGTTGAAAAACGCCTTGCGTGCTTAGGAAAATAAAAACGTCTTGCGCGAGCTTTTTCATCTTCGTTTAATAATTGATTGGCATCAGCAACTTCATGTTCTAATGAAAATTGCCACAAATCAATGCGTGAATCACTTAATACACAATGTTCCGTATTTAATGGTGTAAATCCTGTCATAATCATATCAAGTACTTTTGAATCTGGTATCAGTTTAGAGTTAAGAGTATCATACACCTATATACCACTTAATTCACAAAAGAGTAAGAATGAGCCGACAATTTTTAGACTTTGAACAACCCATTGAAGAATTAAATCAAAAAATCGAAGCACTCCGTATGATAGGCTCAGATAAAGAAGTTAACTTAAGCGATGAAATTTTACGCCTTGAAGCCAAATGTGCTGAATTAACAGCCAATATATTTTCAAATTTAGAGCCCTGGGAAATTGCGCAAATGGCCAGGCACCCTTGTAGGCCCCAAGCCAACGATTATATTGAGCATATTTTTACTGACTTTCAAGAATTACATGGGGATAGGAATTATTCTTGCGCCCCTGCCATCATTGCAGGATTGGCTCGTTTAAATGGCGAACCTGTGATGATAATTGGTCATCAAAAAGGCAAGCGTACCAAAGAAAAGGTCTACAGAAATTTCGGAATGGCAAGACCAGAAGAATATAGAAAAGCACTGCGTCTCATGCGTATGGCGGAAAAATTCAAACTCCCCTTATTTACTTTTATTGATACAGCTGGTGCATATCCTGGTATTGGTGCAGAAGAGCGCAATCAGTCAGAAGCAATCGCTCGTAATTTATATGCTATGTCTAGATTAAAAACCCCTATCATTTGCACGGTTACAGGAGAGGCCGGTTCAGGCGGGGCATTAGCCATAGGCCTAGGCGATAGAATATTAATGCTACAATTTGGAATTTATTCAGTCATTTCACCAGAAGGCTGCGCGTCAATACTTTGGAAAGATGCAGCTAAAGCCAGTGAGGCGGCACGTGCAATGGGTATTACTGCAGATCAGATATTAAACAATAAATTGGTTGATAGAGTTGTACAAGAGCCTTTGGGTGGAGCCCACCGCAATGTTGGGGTTATGTGCGCACGTTTGAAAGAAATTTTAACCTTAGAACTATCCTCTCTAAAAAAAATTCCTTTAGATGAATTAATCGAACAAAGGTATCAAAAGTTCATGGCCATGGGTGCTTGTGACTAATACTTTATTAAATTTAGAATGGGTTGGCCGTTTTTCCAATTTCAAAAAACTCATACTTGGGTTTAGTGGTGGTTTGGATTCCACGGTATTGCTGCATGCCCTGAGGTCTCAATCTGTTTTGGGCTGTAAATTACTTGCGGTTCATATAAATCATGGCATCAGTAAAAACGCACTTGTTTGGCAAAAGCATTGTGAGCAGATTTGTTCCGAGACAGGGGTTGAGTTTTTGGCTTTTTCTCCACAATTTAACCGTCATGCTAATATTGAAGAGGCAGCCAGACAAGCACGGTATGCTTTTTTTTCAACATTAATGTCAAAAGAGACCTGCTTGGTTTTAGCTCATCATGGAGATGATCAAGCAGAAACTATTTTGTTGCAGTTGATGAGAGGGACCGGTGTAGATGGTTTATCTGGCATGTCATCCTGGGCTCATTGGAATTTTGGTAGATTGGCAAGGCCTTTGCTGGGATATTCTCGTAAACAACTTGAACAGTATGCAAGAGATCATCATTTAAATTGGATTGAAGATGAAAGTAATGATGATACTCATTTTTCACGAAACTTCTTACGACACAAAATCATCCCCTTATTAAAATTTAAATGGCCAAAGGTAGTTGATACCCTTGCGAAAACGGCAAATCATTGCCAACAAGCCCAAGCTAACTTAAAGGCATTAGCATACTTAGACTGCCCTGAGTTAGCTTCAACAGGCAATCGATTGCACATAGAGGTTTTAACTAAGTTAGATTTCGACCGCCTCACGAACGTATTGCGAGTTTGGATAAAAAATAATCACATTAAAATGCCCTCGACCAAAATTTTTCATCGAATCATTCATGAAGTCTTATTAGCCAAATATGACTCTATGCCTGTAGTCTCATGGAAAAATATTCATATAAGACGTTATCAACACTTTTTATATTTAGAACAGAGCAAGCATTCCTCTGCACACCTTCCTATTGATTGGTTAGATTTTCCTAAGCTTCTCGAGCTAAATGGACCAGAGCTTTGTATTAGTGCAGACATTTCACAACAGGGCTTGGCAATCCCTTACAATGCAAGCATTCAAGTTCGCTTCAGACAAGGTGGAGAACGATTGGTATGGCATGGTCAAACAAAGCAACTGAAAAAATTAATGCAGACTTGGGGAATTCCACCCTGGATAAGAGATACAATTCCCTTGATTTTTATCAATGATCAATTGGCTGCCGTTCCTGGGTATGCCATCAGTGATTTATTTTACTTAGAAAAGGCATTGCCCTTACGACCCTGTTTTACTGTACAAGTTCAATTGGCCTAGTTCAATCGTCAAGACCTTTTTAAGTCGTCTGGGATTTTTTAAAGGAGGTTCGCCCACGATTAGTTAGCATTCAGGTAAATTAACTGCCAGTCCTCCTAAAGAGGTTTCCTTGTAAATGCTTTGCATGTCCAAACCGGTTTGCTTCATTGTTTGAATCACCTTATCTAGAGAAATATGATGCTCGCCATCGCCCATGAGGGCCATGCGAGAGGCATTGACAGCTTTGACCGAGCCCATGGCATTTCGCTCTATACAAGGAATTTGAACCAAACCTCCGACGGGATCACAAGTCATTCCTAGGTGATGTTCCATAGCGATTTCAGCTGCAGTTTCAACTTGTTTGATGGTGCCGCCCAGGACAGCTGTAAGGCCTGCTGCAGCCATGGAAGAGGCAACGCCTACTTCCCCTTGACAGCCTACCTCAGCACCAGAAATGGAAGCATTTTTCTTATATAATATACCGATGGCTGTTGCGGTTAAAAAATATGTGTAAACATCCTCATGGCTCAATTTATTATGGGCTTTTTGAAAATATTTTAATACCGCAGGAATAATGCCTGCAGCACCATTAGTTGGTGCAGTTACAACCCGACCACCAGCAGCATTCTCTTCGTTTACAGCCATCGCGTACAAATTGATATAATTCATAATATCAGAATGTTCGTATACGCTCTTGATGCCTTGTTGGGTGGTTAATTTTTTATGTAAGTTCGGCGCACGTCTTTTTAAATTAAGTCCACCAGGTAAGACACCATCCTGTTTGCAGCCGTTTTCGATGCAATCATTCATAACTTTTGCAATTGCTAGAATGTTTTTATAAATATCCGCTTCACTTCGCCAGGTTTTCTCATTCTCTAACATGAGCTCAGCAATACTTAGGTTTGTTTTTTCACATAATTTTAATAGCTGTGCCGCAGAGGAGAAAGGGTAGGGCGGGGGTATACTGTCATCAAGCATTTGGTCAAAATTTTCTTCTGTCGTTATAAAACCCCCACCTATAGAATAATACACTTGCTGTAACAGCAACACCTTATCATCGTCAAAGGCAGAAAAACGCATGCCATTTGTATGTCTAGGTAATAATTCTTTCTGCAGAAATAAAAAATCTGTTTTATCATCAAAGCGAATGGTTTTATAACCTGCAAGATTTAACAAATTTGTGGATAAAATTTCCTGCATACGCGGTACCATAGATTCAGGGATTACCGTTTCAGGATTCTTATTTTCAAGGCCGTTAAGAATGGCTTTATCAGTTCCATGTCCTTTTCCAGTTAATGCCAAGGAACCATAAAGTTCTATTTTAATACGGGAAGTTTTTTCAAGTGAAGTCTTATCATTGAGCAATTGAACAAAGGCATTTGCCGCCAACATGGGGCCTACTGTGTGGGAACTTGATGGGCCTATTCCTATAGAGAACAAATCAAAAACGCTGATATTCATTACAAAACCCTAATGTAGTTTGGTCAGATTCCAATTATTTTACCTGAATACAATTAATATAAGCATCTTTTTTTCAAGTAACTTCAATTTAAATTATGTTTTAAAAATTATAGCTGGTAATTTAAAAAAAACTTAGGCAGAATAGAGTAGTTTATTTATTGTTAACTATCGGATTTAATGCAATAAAGCTTTAATAGAATGATTTTATAGACACAGGGGATTTTTATGAAGATGAAATTAGTAGCAGCTGTCATTATCGGTCTGTCAACAACATTAGCCCAAGCTGCAGTTACATCATTGGCTACAGAAAAAGACAAATTATCTTATAGCATCGGGGCAGATTTAGGTAAAAATTTTAAAAATCAGGGCATTGAAATTAGTTCCGAAGCTTTTGCACAAGGAATACAAGATGCTGTGTCAGGTGGTAAATTACTACTTACCGAACAACAAGTAAAAGAAGTTTTAACTTCTTTTCAAAAAGACATGATGGCGAAACAAATGTCCGAATTAAACAAAAAAACTGAAGAAAATAAAGTAAAGGGTGAAGCTTTTTTAAATAGTAACAAATCTAAACCTGGCGTAGTGGTCTTACCCAGTGGACTACAGTATAAAATAATCACAGCAGGGACAGGTAACAAACCAACAAAAACAGACACAGTTACTGTAGAATACACAGGCAAATTAATTGATGGTTCTGTATTTGATAGTTCAGAAAAAACAGGTAAACCTGCTACTTTCCAACTTACACAAGTAATTCCTGGCTGGACAGAGGTTTTACAATTAATGCCAGCGGGTTCCACATGGGAAGTCTATATTCCTTCAAATTTGGCTTATGGACCCAGAAACATAGGTAAAGTGATTGGACCCAATGAAACCTTAATTTTCCAAATTCATTTGGTTTCTATTAAAGATACTGCTGCTAACACAGAAGCCACTGGTAATAAAGAAACCCCTGCAAAATAAAGTATTTCATCATTCCCCTTCTCCCAAGTATGGGAGAAGGGGTGTTTTGATGATAAAACCAGAGTTTAAAACAAATATATAAACCAGTTCTTGTGATTTTATATCTATGTGTTTTACCTCCGATTTGTTTATTTGATTTATTTGTTTCCCATAGCCAAAGCAGTTTTCTATAAAACACTTTAAAATCTCTAGTAAAATTAAATTGAAACAGTTGAGTGATTAAACTGGTGAAAAAATCATTATCTTTACTTGTTATTTTTATTTTAGGATTTTCCTCCGGCCTACCTATGGCATTGATAAGTAGCACACTACAAGCATGGTATGCGGATAGTGGCATGTCTATCATGGCTACAGGTGCCTTAAGCCTGGTCAGCTTACCTTATTTATATCGCATTTTTTGGGGTCCAATTCTAGATCGATATCCATTGTTTTCTATAGGTAAAAGACGAAGTTGGATATTGGCTATGCAAGTTTTATTGCTGGTGGGTTTTAATGCAATGGCTTGGCTAAGCCCTCAACAATATCCTAGTCTAATGGCCTTTCTAGCTTTAATATTGGCTTGCTTTTCAGCTACTCAGGATGTTGCAATTGATGCTCATAGGGCTGAATATTTGCCTTTCAATAGGCATGCGCTTGGTGCTTCTTTGGCAGTGTTTGGTTATCGTATAGCATTATTAATCTCAGGTGGTTTGGCCTTGGTGATGGCCCAGAAATTAGGTTGGGCGTCCACTTATCGATTTATGGGAATGATGATGGTGGTGGGTATGTTTGCAGTTTTATTTAGCAAAGAACCTAAAGTTGAGGCCCAAGAAAAGGGGAGCTTCACACAGTCCTACATATCTCCTTTGAAAGAATTGTTCTCTCGTCCAGGGATATTCTCTTTATTAGCATTTATTTTTTGCTACAAATTAGGAGAAGCCTTTACCACAACAAACAGCGGCATCCTCATGCCTTTTTTATTACAAGGCCTTAATTTTTCATTAGAAACCATAGGTTATGTAAGTAAAACTTTGGGTATTGGTTCTATCTTATTAGGAGGATTAACTGCAGGTCTGATTTTATTGCGTTATCCTTTGTATTACGCACTATTGTTTTTTGGGCTATTGCAAGCACTGACCAATATCTTATTCGTACTTTTGGCCATGGTTGGGAAAGATCTAACAATATTATCCATAGCGGTTATCTCCGATAACTTTGCGGCAGGCATGGGATCCACAGCCTTAGTTGCCTTATTTATGCGCTTAGTTGACAAGCGTTTTACTGGCACACAATTTTCTTTTCTTGTTGCTTTATCTACATTGCCCAGAATCATCTCAGGTCCCCTTGGTGCTACGATCCAAACCCACCTGGGTTGGACCGCTTTGTATCAAATCTCTGTTATTTTTGCATTTCTGTTCATACCCTTTCTAATGATAATCAAAGAACACACCAAATCTGTAAATATAAATAATTCCTATGAATTACAGCCTAGTGAATGATTTTTTTAGCAAGGGATATGATGTTATAACTTATTTTAAATGGGTTTAAAGATAAATTTCATTAGTTTCAAATTAATCCTCACAAGCCTTTAATAGACGCTAGACTTCGAGACAGCGCTGTCTCGAATTCTAAGAAAAGCGCATCAGCAGCTATCTTTATTACTACTCTTCCAGCTTTCTTCCAAGTATATTTTTATTAATTCATAATTTTTTTAATGTTAATTATTAAGCACATGCAAATATAATTGTATATAAATTGTAATTACTGTTTTATAAAAAATTTTTACTTAATAAAACCTTAAGCTTTGAAAGCTTAGAATGCTTTTTTTTTGAAACCCACGGGTATTTAATGAGCGGATCTAAGAGTGAGTCTGGTTTTTTTATCAAAAAAACTTTAGACAATCAAATTTTAATTGCAACCTTGTTTGAGATTCAATTAATGCAACCATTGCCTACTAATGATAAAGTACATGACGTAAAAAGTGAATTAGTAGGTAGAATTAAACAGGATAATACCAGTAAATTTAATCATAATTGCGATGATGATACATTAGAAATTGAAGATGATAGGCAGGATGAAATAAGACTTCAAGTAAACCAAGTCTACCCACTGATTAGTCGCGAAAGCTTAATACCAACAGAAATAGATGAAAATTTCGTCAAAAGATATAACAAAATAATAACACCCTATATTAAAAGTGGGGCGTATTTTAATCAAAATACATTTATAAAGCCTCGTATCGGTGGCTCGTCACAACTGAGTGTGCTTATGGAAAAGAAGAGGGCATATCGTTATAGGAGTGAAACTAACAATGGTTTTATTCAATATTACAATCAATTTGTACAAGAGGTTAATATTTCGATACAAAAGCTCAACTCAAAAATTGAACCTTTTAATGATTTGACTTTATCAGAAGAAGCTCGCTTGAGTAATTTAAAAGTAATTTATGCGGAACTTCGGCTTATTCTAAAGCAGCATTCAAATGAATTAATCAAATATTGCCCAAGTTTCAAAATAAAATTTCATGAAGGCTTGTTCAACCAGATTCAGACTCAGTCGAAATTATTAGGCATACCGTCAATGGATGTTCTGGAAGCTTGTCATAAAAAGGCGCAGCCTTCTCAGCCTGCATTGGATCTTTTCAAGCATATTTTGTCCAATATGGAACCCAAAAAAGTTGAGAAATTATTAAATATACTCATCCAAGCCGCGGAATTAAATGAGTTTCAGAAAAAGCATCCAAAAGAAAAAGTACAAATTAAAAAGCAAAAAATTTCTATAAATAATTTGATAGCTAGTAAATTTAAAAGCTTATATACAGAGGAAAAAATAGAAAATAAAGAATTTCAAACCTTTCTCCAACTGCTGGATACAATTAAATTTCTTGGTGGCTGTAATTCTTTAAATTTCAAAATCACCTTTAATGATGGGAGTTTGCCCTTGGTTCTTAAAGTAGATAACCGTTTAGGTAACCCAAGTACGGCAGATGACTTTTTAAGAAAGAAAGTAGAATTTCAAAACATTTTTACTCCAATTTTTGCAGAGAGACAAGTTTCTACAGAGTTAAAAGGAGAGTTAATCACAAGAACCCTTATGCTCACTGAGTTTTGTGAGAGAGGTGATTTATTAGATGCTACCAAAACTTTAAACGCTCAAGATCGTGTCAAATACGCACCTGAAATTTTTCAACAAATGGGAAAAATCTATAAACTTTTATTGAGCAATCATTGTGGACATTCAGATCCCAAACTTGAAAATTTCCTCTTAACAGCAACTAATGTGTGCTTGGCAGATACCAAAGGCATTGTTTTTTTAACCCAAGAACAACAGTTTGATGTAGATACAATGGCCAAAGACTGGTATCGATTAATAAACACAAAACATATGAATCCACCAGAATTTACAAGAAAAAAACATTTTGATGCAGGAAAAGTAGCTTCTTATATGTTTGGTAAGGCAATGTATCAATTTTTAGCTAAAGCGCCATATACCATATTAGATGATCAGCACGATGGGGAGAAATTACACTTCGATCCTGATATTTTTGCATCCGACCATGGGGAAGTTTTCCAATTTTTAATAATGAATCTTGTTAAAAGTAATCCAAACCACAGGACATCCATAAGTAAGGCTTTGGTTGCTTTAGAAGATATGAATTACAATTTATCATTTAAAAAACACCAATGTTGGTATCTCTTAGAGTGTCTCCTAACTATTAAAGAAGATGATTATCAATACATGTATGCAGAAATAAAAAACGCGACTTTAAAGGAACTACCGGCCATTGAGCTAAGATTATCAAAGCTTGAGAAGAAAGAATTATGCTTGTTAACAGAAAGAAAAGTACAAATAAATGAGTTTTTAAATCATATGTATGTTGATTGCTTAGATGATCCTTATTATATACATTTTAAAACGCAAACAGATGCAGCAACTTTGGAAGATGTCGAAGGTTTAGTGGATAGTATAAATAAAAGCAAGCTAAAACTAGATGAAAAGTTGAAGTTAAGTCAGGAAATATGCAGAAAACATTTGAGAAAGATCCAATCTTGCTCTCTTTCTATTGATGATCAGCATATGGAGCTTTTTATCCAATCCTATAATACCAAGATCGATACAGCAAGCAATTACAGTGTAGGTACAATCAAAGATGAACTAAAAAGAATTTATTTTGATATTGCCCCAGTGACAACCCATTTAAAAGATTATAAAAGTCCTCTTTGGCATAAAATCCCTGTGATAATAAGCAAGATTCTAGTTGAACACCGAGGCAAAAATATTCTTCTCTTTAAATGTTTAGGCAAGAAATTACTTCAACAGGCATTGTCATCTTACTCAAGGCCAGGTGTAAATAAAGAAAATAAGAACATGATAAGTCAAAAAATTATAAAGCATGGCGTATTCAAAACAAAGCCTTCAAAGCTAGTTAGTGACAGGGTGTCTCCACCATTACACCCCGTAGACTCCAATCAAATAAATACATCAATGGCGTCATTTTCACAAGTTTGATACACTCAACTTCAACCAGGATCCGGGTAAATGGATCCTGTCTATTTTTTAATTAAAATACGGTATTAAAATACCTTTTATTACTTGAACTTATATTACGGATCTTATTTATGAAATTAAAAAAAATCGTAACAACCATGTTCTTTACTTGTATTTCAATGTCGGGCTTTGCACTTGAATTTGATAAACCGATAGCAGCACAAGTTATATTAAATCAGCAAGGTAATTTAGCAGCAACTACAACTACTAAATTCGTTCAACTGATGAATTTAAAGTTGACCCAAGCTGAACGCCGTCAATTCACTACCTTTCATTCTTTTAATCCAGACCAATTTCGTAGTTCAGATGATCTGCCGACAAAAGTAGAACTTGGGATGAACAATACTCCCGTATTAGATCAAGGCCAGCATGGTTCTTGTGTGACATTTGCAAATACTGCAGCGCTGGATGCATTGATTGGCAAAGGGGATTATGTAAGCCAGTTGTGTTCTTTGGCTGTTGGTAGCTATATGTCAGAATATGGGTATTTTCCAAGTGGCTGGGAGGGCTCTTTAGGGGGTATGGTTGTCAATCAATTGTTGCAGCTTGGTATCATTGACAAAGCCACCCAAAGGTCTAAAACCTGTGGAGGCTTAAGTGAATACCCTTTAGATGCCGCTGAGGTTGGTAAACCCATGTCGCTTGAGGAATACAAAGCCTTAAGTATTAATCTCAATCAAAATATCTGGTACCGACCAATCATGACGGTATCTGACAGGTTATCTTGGGGGACTTGGGCAGAGGGATTTGGATTAGCGCCAGAAACTGCTGACATATTAAAACGGGTAAAAGAATCCTTAGCCAAGAAACCGTATCCACTCGATTTAAAATCCGCAGGTCGTTTAACTTTTGCTGTCCTTCTTCCTGTTGATTTTTGTAGCGCCGGTGCTTGTGGAAGTAACAAGGCTCACTTCGATACTTGGGTATTATCAGATGCCATGAAAAAAATGACTGAGGGTACTTTAGCTGGTCATGAAATGGTTATTACCGGTTATGATGATGAAGCTACTGTAACTGATGAGGATGGTCAAATACATAAAGGGTTATTAAAACTGCGTAATTCTTGGGGTACTAAGGCAGGCGATCAGGGTGATTACTACATGACTTATGAATTTTTCTGTCAATTTGTCCTTGAAGTACAGCAACTCATTTGGATATCTGGTCCAGAAAAATAAAGTGCACCAATAATATTAAAGGACCTTTTGTGTTTTATTTTTTCTGTAAATACCGCGCCTGAAAGCGCGGTGACAGGAGATAATGATTTAACCCCCTTGGCGTCTATTTGACAATCTACTTGTCGCTGAAAGCTGCAGCAAGTAAAGTGGGTATGGTAGGTGTCAGGTTTTTTTTTGTAATTATTCATGAACGAATTTATCGATATATTTTGGCTGACAATAAAACTGGTGGTACACTGTACCAGCATTTACGAGGTGGCAAGAAAAGTTATCCTAACCGCTATTGGTAAGCCTAAGCGAACACATGCCATTCAAAACAGGATTTTTATAGACTATAGACCTGAGGTGGATAATCAAAAGTCTCGTGTGGGTGATTGGGAAATTGTGTTATCTCCAACAACATGAAAGGTGATATTGTGACTGAAAAAATTGGTCGTAATGATGAGTGTCCTTGTGGTAGTGGGAAAAAATATAAGAAGTGTTGTTCTGTTACAACTACTGCTAAAATCCTTGACCTATCCTGGCAAACTCTTCGCCAAACTGAAGGTCGCATTGTCGACCATCATTTAATGCCTTATGTAATGGATACCTTGCCTGCCTCTATTTTAAAAACAGCAATAGATGACCTCTTTCCAGAGGAGCTACCTAATTCCATAGATGGTGAGCATTTTTTCCATCAATTTATGACCCCATGGGTTTTATTTAATTGGCTGCCAGAAGAGGACGACGACTTCGGCCTAACAAATTTTGATGTGAAACAGTCAATTGCTATCAATTACTTAAAACACCATCAAAGTAAATTAAATTCCAAGGAAAAACGGTTTATCGAGGAGATGGATAAAACGCATTATAGTTTTTACAGTATATTAGAAGTGGAATTTGAAAAATCTATTATTGTTAAAGATATCTTGCTTGGTACAACCCACTCTATCAAAGAGCGGCAGGGGACTCATTATTTAAAAAGAGGTGACATTGTTTTTAGTCGTATCCTGACTTTAGATAATCAATCGATATTTATCGGAATGGCTCCTATCATTATTCCAGCTAAATTTCAAATAACACTTATTGATTTTCGAGAGTGGTTGATAGAAGAGAATGATGATAACCCACTGACACCAGAAGGGTTGAGATTAGAGCTAGATTTAGAACTATTAGATTATTTTTTTGAATGCATTGAACACTTACATAATCCACAACCAACCTTAGTAAACACAGATGGTGATTTGATTTTATTTTCAAAATCCTATTTTAAATTAGACGCAAACATCGAAGAAACATTAGGTTGTTTGTTACCGCTAACCTTATTAAAAAAGCCCGACCCTTTTTTAGAGTCTGCGAAACGGGATAAACAGGGAAAAATAACCAATATAGAGTTTCCATGGCTAATTAAAGGTAACAAAAAACACTCTGAATGGGAAAACACCATCATGGGTCAAGTTACAATTAAAAAAAATAAGTTGATATTAGAAACCAACTCTGAAAAACGTACGCAAAAAGGTAAAAAATTATTATCCAAATACCTAGGTGATAAAATTCAATTCCAGCAAACACTGATGGAAACGCCAGAGCAAAAAGCAAAATCATTACCTAATATTAATCCCTCAGAAGCGACATCTATAAAACCTTATGATTTACCAGAAATTCAAGAACAATTGAAACTAATGGCAAAGAAACATTGGGAAGCTTGGTTTGATAGTCCGATACCGGCATTAGAAAATAAAACGCCACGGCAAGCAGCAAAAACCAAAGCTGGCAGAGAACGTTTAGAAGCTTTATTACTTGATTATGAACGCAATGATGCTCAATTGAATGAGCAAACCCAATATTTTAAGGCCGATGTTAACTATATAAAATCTGAACTAAAATTAGGCTAGCGCCTTAAAAATATTTTAGGTAATAAATATACCAGCTCCAATTTTGGGACACCAAATCTAAAAAGGCAATCCAAAGATTAAATTCAAATAATATAAGCACTTCTAACAAAATTGATGATTTCGTCTCTACGGATTTCCAAGTTGAATCCTAAAAACCTGACTACTCAGAAAATAAAGAACCAGAAAAAATATAAGTGCAACTTATTGTAACAGAAGAGAATCCCACTAAGTCTGATTATTGTGATAATCAGACTTAGTGGGATTCTAGTATTCTTAGTATCCAATGATAGAAAATAAACTTATATCGGAATTTTTCATTCGAGGTATTTTAAGAAAGCACTAAAAATTAAACAAGCCATATCGGGTCCTGTTGAGTAGAGCAATGATTTGATTATACAAATCAATTCAATTGTGTTACATTGTGAAAATAAAAGATTCAAAACGCGCATTTTAAATAGGAACTTACCATGCCTAATGCTACAAAACCCAGCATAGCTCATAAAAAAAGACCAGTGATAAAAACCACCCCTTTTGAAGATCTATTAAATACGCAGATTGTAGGCGGTATTATTTTAACCTATGCCTTTGACTATTTTGATGAGTTAACACGTTTTTGCGAATAATTGGGATTTACACAATTTTTAAAAGAAATCCATATACACGATAGGCGCAACAGACAAGCATGTGCGGCACTCGCTCACGAACTACTTTTAGTGGAAAATAAGACTACTGAAACTTGCGCGCATGCGCAAGAAAAGATTGAAGATGCTATTTCTAGAATTAAACAAGAAAATCAAAAAGCATGTGATGAAAGTATTAGACAACATAAAAATAATATAAAGCTTTTACTTGAAGAACAAACTCAAAAGTATAAAGCAAAAATTGCAGCCTATGAACATAATTATAAACAGCAATTAGATGCACTAGAAGAAGATGAGCAAAGAAAAGCTGATGAAAGATTACAAACCACCCTAAAGCGTGCCTCTGAACAAGGAGAGATAGCAAAAGAAAGACAAAAGCTAGCTGAGGCAAAAATAGAATTTGAGGATAAACGCTTAGAATTAGCTCAAAGTGATGAATATTTCATTGAAATTCATCGAATGATTCAACTCTTAGAAGGCTATTCTTCATACATTAATCGGGAAATTGAAACAAAACAGCGCTGGAATAACCGCATTCGTTGGGTATCCGTGGAGGAATTAAATTCAAGGTTTGGTACAAGAACTACTTGTGAGCGTATAGGCGGAATACTTTTTGCTATGACTGTGAGTGGCTTATTTTCAGACTTGGTAGTAGCCACAGGGTGGGCTTTTGTTTGGCGGTGTCATTTAAAGTGTGTAAGTAGCGCGGGGAAAATTTCTTTACGATCTGAATAAATCAAACTACACGCCTAATCTCTCATACTCACTCCGTGGTGTCAAAATATTTTTTTATAAAAAAAT
>JACCWN010000166.1 GCA_013697625.1 Legionella sp. | reverse complement strand
GGTCTTTCCTTTGAAAGATTTACGATTTGCTCTAATTGATCCTCACTCCTGAGTTTCTCACTGGGACACCCTAAAATTTTATGTCAAATAAATTAAGCAAATGTCTTTGCTCTTGGTTTTTTATAATAAGCCTCGTCTTTAAATCTTTTGAATAAGGTGTTTGAACCCATATTATGCAATAGGATAAATATAAGGGCAAGGAATAATTGATGAGCATAGCTTTGGCTTAAAAAACAAATTGAACCAAGATGGTGCAAGCAATGAAAGTAGTTTTTACTGACAAAAAAGTAACAGCGTGGGGCGGCATGAAGTTGATGAAAGACATGCTTAATAGCATTAAGATAAAAGAATTTATGAGTGGATTAGACCTGCCCGAAAAGCGATCCAACCGAGGCTATGAAGCCATGCAAATCATCGAATGCTTTTGGACAAGTATCTGGATAGGCGCAGGCAGATTTAGTCATTCGGCGTATTTACGATACGACAAAGTATTGCAAGAAATATTTGGATGGAAACAAGCGCCATCGCAAAGTACTTACAGCAGATTTTTTCAAAAATTTAGTTGGAAACGAAACACAGAAGTGTTCGTGCCAGCACAAAAATGGTTTATTGACAATTTAAAAATAAAGAAGATCACCATTGATTTTGATAGCTCTGTAATGACCCGGTATGGCGAGCAAGAAGGCAGCAAAGTAGGTTACAATCCAGGCAAACCGGGCAGAGCATCACACCATCCGTTGATGGCATTTATAGCTGAAGTACGCATGGTAGCCAATGCCTGGCTCAGGCCAGGCAACACAGCAGCGCTAAGTAATTGCAAAGCATTTATAGATGAAACATTTGAAATACTAAAAGATAAAGAAGTAGGATTGGTGAGAGCCGATAGTGGGTTTTATGCCCATGAGTTTTTGAATTATTTGGAAACAGAAAAACAAGCCAACTACATCATAGCAGTAAAAATGTATTCCACCATAAAGAAAGAATTACAATCCCAAAAAAAAACATGGTGGACATTAAAAGACGGAATGGAGATATGCGAGTTTGAATACCAATCACCCGAATGGAAAAAGCCACGAAGAATGGTAGCGGTGAGAAAAAACATCGAGATCCTTACCAAAGCCACGGGCAAACTATTATTGTTTGATGAACCCGTAGGCAAATACCGGTATAGCCTCTATGTTACCAATCTTGATTTACCGGCAGAGCAAATATGGCTCAGTTACAAAGACAGAGCTGATGCCGAAAACAGGATAAAAGAACTGAAATATGATTTTGGGTTAGACAGTTTTTGTATGGATAAATTTTGGGCAACCGAAGCGGCCTTTAGAACCATAATGATAGCGTATAATCTGATGAGTTTGTTTCGTCAGCTAGTCCTTAAATCCAAGTCCCAGGCCACTTTAAGCACATTAAGATTCAAATGCTTTGCATTAGAAAGTTGGATAAGCAAACATGCCGGAAAAACCATCTTAAATATATCGGCAATGGGAGAAAAACGAAAATGGTTAGACGGTCTCTTCGATATTGTCAGGCAAAATGATAAATCATTCTTTTTTTCTAATGCATAATCTGGGATAAATAGATTAAAAAAAAACAGGGAATATGCTGCACCGTTCATCAAATAAAAAAACCGCCTTCATTGCAGGAAGCGGTTTTAATCTTCAAATTGTATTATTTATTGCTTTTGCAATACCAAATTAAAAAATCCCTGATCGCCACCAGGTGAAGCAGTTATGCGAATTCTTACCTGGATTCTACCTGTGCAGGAAAAAACAAAACCAGTACTGCCCACACCAGTAACCGCGTTATAGGTGCCATAATTTCCCCAGGTAACCCCACTTGGAATGGTTGCAGTTCCGGTTGCGGGATCGACAGACACAACCAGCGGACTAACTGCTGAACCGTATGCTGGATTTGGCCAAACCTTGGTAAGATTTACCTGGTTTGCTGCCGGGCCGTCTGTAACCTGAACTATGTCTCCCGGACTCCAGTCAACCCAGTCATCCTGAATAACTATATAGTTTCCAGCCATCGACCCTGTAAAAGGACAAACTATTACGGCTGACCAGGTCAACACCATATTGT
>JACCWN010000148.1 GCA_013697625.1 Legionella sp. | reverse complement strand
TAGATAGGGTGTTAAATTTGAATAATAAATCAGTTAAAATCGAATAAAACTGTGTCAAGAAAAACTTTATATTTTCCTAATTAATTTGCAATTGATTTGTTTTTAAGCACACGTGCGGTAGCCCTGTTACACAACCTTTCTGACACTCATCTTCAAGGTTGTAGGCTGTTAGATGGAAAGTTGCTTTTTTCTTCACATGTATGCGAACTGGGTGAAAAGCGGCTAAATTTGGGCTCTGATACTTCATTTGAAGGATAATTGCCCTTAGAGAGAGTGCCTAATAATAGGCACATCGGGTTAGGCCTAGGTTTTCCCAAAATGACATCATCGATATATTTGCGTACTTCTTTATCGGTTAAACCATCTGCCTCTTGGAGAAGTAAGGGTCTGCATATGCTTTCGAATAATTTATCAATGCGATCATCCAAGGGCTCGAGTGATGAGAATTCTTGATAGGCACTATTATAAGACGAAATTTGAACCTCTTTTTTATGGAGAAAAATAAGGCTGGGCGCTAAGATGAAAAGCGAACATACTAGTAAGCTTAGTGCAAGTACAATAAACGGTGCACCGAAAGAGAATAGGCTTAAAGGAAGCAATATACTTATAGCTAATAATCTTAGGCTATTACTGTTGCGTTTATAAAAAGGTTGCTTTGATTCATATATTCCACCAGTACCAAGTTCAGCTGCAACACTATCTAACTTGTTAGATAGTTGAAGGCGCATAGAGTCGTGTTTTTCTATCTCAGGAATCTCTTTGTTTAATAATTTCTCATCAAAATGCTTTTTTATCAAATTAAAACGAGCCTGTTTTGCTTCTACAGTGGACTTATCATTAACTGTGGCTTGAAGGTCTAGTAATTTTTCAACATCTATGCTGCCATCAGCTTTTTTAAACCCCTTTAATAAAGGTGCTAATTCTTTTGAGTTTAATAAGGGTAACAGCGTGTCTTCTAAATCGTTACAAACATCGATTGATTGCGCTTTCATAAGCATATTTGGAACTACTTGCGTCATTAATCTTTTTTCAAATGGCGTATTAGAAATGACTGCTCCAGTTGCACAATTAACATGGGCCGTTTCAGATAACCAAGTTAAGCTTGCCCCGCAGGGGATGCCTTCATCGTCAAAATAAGCACTACAAAAATTAGCTTTAGCAACTGGGGGATCTTGTTGAATACCATAATTGGAAAGAGACATGGATTCTATTTGGGCCTCCATGGTTCCTTGCCTGTAGTCGCTTATAAGGTCAGCATGCATCCAAGCTTGGACATAATGGTTGAAGGTTTTACCATTGGTAGGTATGAAGGGACAACGGTTAAGGTCCTTAAAAATTTGCCCCATTGCTTGTCTATACGACATTTTTTTCGCGCCATTGTAAACGCCTGTTTGCGTCATAACATACTCGCGATCTCCAGAAATACGAGAATACATGGCCAACCCTTAATTTAATCAGAATGTGTATATGATAACATAAGATGTCATGATACACAATATGCATATTTTGTTTGCAACCTCAGCTGCAAGGGCAATTTAAAAGGGTTCATTTGTTCCTGGCTTGACCTTTCCAGTACTCATGAATCTACAAAAAAAAATCTTCATCATTGAATAAAGAACTGAAGAGATTGGCACAATATTGACCTATTTTTTGAAAATCTTCAAATTGGGTAGAAAATAATTCTTTGGTATGTGAACAGGATTTATGACTGGCTATTGAATATAGGATGGTGCCTTCACCAAACTGAGAGGCAAGGGTAAGACCAAGCGGTAAATTATGTTTTATTTGTTTTATGTAATACAGCTCGTCATAGCGCCTAATTTGGTATAAAGATTCCCAAAAAGCTTGCGTGTATAAATGATACCATTGCGGGTTATAGGATTTATCATAGCACCAAAGGTTAGTACTAAATAAATTGTATTCCATAGCAGGTGTTGAAGACAGTGTTAGGAGTTGATGGTTTTTAATTTGGGTTACTGCAAGGTGGTCGATGTCATGAATACCTAATATATCTTTAAAAATTGCAGATACTTTGCTTTTAAAGGCAAATAGAAAGTCCAAAAGCTGGGGGTGGGGCGATACATCCATGTGATAGTTTTCCATAATATTTAGTTCAAATCCTTAGGGTCTGTTGACATTTCATTTTTAGCCTAAAAAACACTCATAAACCATATTTTTGCACTTTCGCCTTTTAAAAATCCTTAGCATGCTTCCGGTTTTTTTACTCCGGGCCGCAAAAACTTGACATTCCTGAGTGTTTTTTATTCTCAAAAGTGAAATGTCAACTGACCCAATTGGACTTGTTAAAGTGTTTAACTGAGGACAGGGCTAAGTCTATTATTTTTTTTGATTGCTCATCGGTGGCATTGATTAAACTGACATCATTTACTAATTCCATTAAAAAGTTGGCCACTTCTTGTTCCAGTAACCTGTCATTATAGAGATCTCCAACCTTTAAGAAAATATAATGAAGATTATTTTTTCTGATTATTATTTTATCTGGTGAGGGATTAAGGGCATCTTGACCATTACCAAATAATAACCAGCCTGCCGAAACATTCAGTTTCTGTGAAATTTCCAGTAATTTAGTGGGCTCAGGTATGGCCTCACCTCGCAGGTATTTGCGACAAATTTGCAAAGAATAACCCGTTATTTCTGATAGTTTATGGATAGATACGCCGGAAACAGAACGTTGTGAGTTGAATCCTGCTGTAATCATGGCATCACGTAGTCTATGGGCAAATTGTTTTGTTAAGTAAACTTTTTCAACCACAATGCATTATACCCTTACACTAACAGAAGGTCTTTAGTGTATCAAAAGACTTAAACTGCCGCAATAGCGACCATTTATTTAAAAAAATGTTTCGAATAGAAATCGCTAGTTGACAATAGAAACCATATTGATATACTGCGCGACGTAACAAGTATGGCCGATGGAAAGTGCCTTACTGATATAAAGTGGTGTGTAACTAGCAACAACTCGCAATCATGGCTTGAATACCTGTGTCCTTTTCAAGCCTTTCTTTTGGTTACATAATATGCCTATAATCATGTTCAATCGCTCTAAGTTATACGTGCTCTTGTTTCCTTAAATCGAGAATAAGCCAATCAACCATGTGTAGGTTTTAAATCAATAAATTTGAATTTGTTTATGTCAGTTATTCATACCTATTGATTAAATTCTGAGTAAATGTTATTTTTACTACATTTTTTATTATTATGACTGTGTGTATGAAAGATATTGTAATTGCTTCTTTTTATAAATTTGTTTCCTTGATAGATTATGAAGATCTGAGAGCACCCATGCTTGTGGAAATGCAAAACTTTCACATTAAAGGTACCATAATCTTAGCCAAAGAAGGGATCAACGGCAGTTTTGCAGGCACATCAGCACAAATGGCGCTTTTTTACCAGTTTTTACGTGGGGATCCACGGTTTGCTGATTTAATCTTTAAAGAAACTGTAGATGAGAAAATTCCTTTTGATAAGGCGAAAGTAAAAACGCGTAAAGAAATAGTCAGCTTAGGCGTTCAAGAATTAGACCCCTTGAAATGGACAGATAGCCACCTAAATCCGCAACAATGGCATGAAATCATTCAAGATCCAGAGGTACTCGTATTGGATACTCGCAATGCTTATGAATATGAGCTTGGTACTTTTAAAAACGCAGTTCACCCCGATATGAATAGCTTCAGAGACTTCCCGGAATTTGTTCAAGAGCAACTCCTTGATAAAAAAGAAAAAAAGATTGCAATGTTTTGTACAGGCGGAATACGCTGTGAAAAAACGATTGCATATATGAAAGCGCTTGGTTTTGAAAAGGTGTATCAACTGCAAGATGGTATCCTCAATTATATAGAATCCATACCTGAATCCGATTCCTTATGGGAAGGTCACTGTTTTGTTTTTGATGATAGAGTAGCAGTTGATAAAAAATTAAACCGAGTTTACCCTCAGTTGCCTCAAGATTATAAAGATGAGCGCTTCCCTAAATAAATGTCCACAAGGTGTCTTATGACAACCAAAAAACAAATGGATTCCAGCATTGCCCTAAATAAAAAAGCTGGATTTGATTATTACATAGAGGAACAGTACGAAGCCGGTCTTGTGCTTGAGGGATGGGAAGTAAAAAGCTTACGTGCAGGAAAAATCAATTTATCAGACGCTCATGTCATCATAAAATATAATGAGGCCTTTTTATTGGGTGCACAGATTCAACCTTTACCTACTGCCTCTACTCATGCAGTGCCTGACCCCATCCGGACTAGAAAATTATTGTTGAATAAAAAAGAACTGAATCATTTAATAGGCAGTGTTGAGCGCCAAGGTTACACCATAATACCGCTGTCATTATATTGGAAAAAAAATAAAATAAAAATGAAAATTGCTTTAGCCAAAGGCAAGAAAGAGCATGATAAAAGAGATACAATAAAAGATCGTGAGTGGAAAAGAGATCATGCTCGCATCATGAAGAAAAATACATAATAATATAGAATGTGTTACACACTTTGAAAGGATGATTTATGGATAATCTCAAGCCCGGCCCAAAGATGTTTGTTCTTGACACCAACATATTGATGCATGATCCCATGGCATTGTATCATTTTGAGGAACATGATGTTTACATCCCCATGGTGGTTTTAGAAGAACTGGACAGTCATAAAACCGGAACTTCGGAATTGGCACGCAATGTAAGAGAAACCAATCGCATGCTTGTGGAATTAATGAATCATACCTCTCATGAGAACATGGTTTCAGGGATCCCAATACCAAGCTATGCAAGCGCTCAAAAGAAAAAAAGCGGTGGCAAGCTATTTTTTCAAACGGATGAATTTGACCCAGTGATCCCATCAGCACTTCCAGGACATAAGGTTGATAATACCATTTTGGCCACAGCCTTAGGACTTCAAAAACAATTTACAGGAAAAAAACAAGTCATCATTGTATCTAAGGATATAAATCTTAGAATTAAAGCAGGGATTTTGGGTCTTATAGCTGAGGATTATTATACAGACAAGGTGCTAGATGATGTTAATCTATTGCATAAGGGCTTGCATTTACTGGAAAATGATTTTTGGGATGCCAATGTAAAAAGTATAGATTCCTGGCAGGACAACGGTAAAACTTATTATAAAGTGGCAGGTTCTTTTATCAGTCAATGGTACCCAAATGATTGTATCAGCACAAATGATAACCAATTTCAGGCCATAGTTAAAAAAATCGAGGGTAACAGCGCCATTGTCCAATTGGTGAGAGATTTTACTCAACCCAAACATGGTGTTTGGGGAATTAGTGCCAAAAACCGTGAACAAAATTTTTCGTTAAATTTATTATTGGATCCAGACATTGATTTTGTTACGCTACAAGGACCAGCTGGAACAGGTAAAACTTTATTAACCATAGCAGCGGGTTTAACCCAAGTCTTAGATCAAAATCGTTTTAGTGAAATAATTATGACACGTGTAACCATCCCTGTGGGTGAGGACATTGGCTTTCTCCCAGGTACCGAAGAAGAGAAAATGACACCTTGGATGGGCGCTTTGATGGATAATCTTGAGGTGTTACATAATAACCAGTCCGGAGGCAATTTCGGAAAAGCCGCCACCCAAGATTTATTACAAAATAGAATAAAAATTCGATCTTTGAATTTCATGCGAGGACGTACTTTTTTAACCCGCTACATCATCATTGATGAAGCACAAAACCTTACCCCAAAGCAAATCAAGACCTTGGTAACCAGGGCAGGACCAGGATCTAAAATCGTTTGCTTGGGCGACATTAAACAAATTGACACCCCATACTTAACTGAAACCACCTCAGGCCTAACTTTCGCAGTTGATAGATTCAAGGCTTGGGAACACAGTGCACACATGACGTTGACCAGGGGAGAGCGTTCAAGACTTGCATTTTTTGCAGCTGAACATTTATAGTATTTCTTTTAAAGAGAATAAAATGACTGAGCATGCCATAACCTTTGATGATGTTTTATTGATTCCATCTTACAATCATCACGAATCCAGACGCGTTGTTGAGACCAAAAATATAGATAGACTTGGTAAATTATGTCTGAAACTTCCTGTGATCAGTTCCAACATGGATACCATTACAGAATCGAATATGGCAAATTTTATGAATTCAAAAGGTGCTATGGGTGCTTTGCACCGCTTCATGTCTATAGAAGATAATATTCTTGAATTTAAAAAATGCCAAGGCAATGTTTTTGTATCCGTTGGTTGTACTGACGCTGAGTTGCAAAGGGCTGAAGCTTTGCGGGATGCTGGGGCCCTTTATTTTTGTGTGGATGTTGCTCATGGTCATGCGAAATATGTTGGTAAAACATTAAAAAGCTTAAGACAACTGTTAGCAGACCGCTGCATTATGGCTGGTAATGTTGCAACCTATGCTGGTGCAGATTACCTTGCTTCCTGTGGTGCAGATATTATCAAAGCTGGTATTGGCGGTGGTTCGGTGTGTAGCACACGCATCAAAACAGGATTTGGAGTGCCAATGCTCACTTGCATTCAGGATTGTTCACGTGCTGACCGTTCAATAGTAGCAGATGGTGGTATTAAAACCTCAGGCGATATTGTCAAGGCTTTGGCCTTTGGTGCTGATTTTGTCATGATTGGTGGTATGTTAGCTGGAACGGCCCCTACACCGGGTGAAGTTATCCTAAACAAGGACGGTACAAAAGTTAAACGCTATCGTGGCATGGCATCTAAAGAAGCACAAGAAGACTATCTAGGCCCCATGCACGAATGGAAAACCGCAGAAGGTGTTGCTACTGAAGTGGCTTATAAAGAAAATACAGATGCAATCATTGCTGATATAGTTGGGGGATTACGATCTGGATTAACCTACGCAGGGTCTGACACCATCAGTGAGTTACAGCGTAAGTTAAATTATGTAATTGTTACCCAATCTGGTCGAATTGAAAGCTTGCCCCATAAATTGATGGAGCGCATTTAACAATAAGAAATTGTTGTGATTTATTCGACGTTCCTTACTTACCGCGATATGCCCCTAAAAGTTACAACTGAATAGGGGCTTTTGTAACTCCCAAGAAGGTCATCCTGAACGCGTCTTTTTGCGTGAAGGATCAGCGGAAGGTGGCAATGGCTCTAACATATTGACAATCTAATGAGGCAGAAGCAGCAAACCATACCAAAGAGTCACACTGATGAAAATAGAGCAAAATGAAATTATAATTAATACAACAGGTCGTGGTACACAAAACATCACTCAAGAAATATCTAAAATTGTGTCAGACAATGAAATCAAGACTGGTCTTTGCCATCTTTTTCTAAAACATACCAGCGCATCCTTGATCATTTGTGAAAATTACGATGTGCAGGTAAGAAAAGATCTTGATAATTTTTTCGCTCGTCTAATTCCTGATGGCGATCCATTATTCAAGCATGTGATTGAGGGGATTGATGATATGCCGGCGCATATTCGTACAATAATTACCCAAACAGAGATGAACATACCTATCTCACAGGGAGAATTGGCTTTAGGGAAATGGCAGGGCATATTTTTATATGAACATCGTTATAATCCACAAAAAAGACAACTCTTAGTTACAATCATGGGCCTTTGATTTACTTTATTTGGTATAGATAAAAGGCTCTTTTAATCCCATAAGGTCGCATTTTACATTTAATAAGACTGCTTTTATCTCAAAAAGTAAAGGTAAAAATATAGGTTACGCTCCCTTAAATAACTGCTTTAACACAATCATGTCGAAACATCTTTATGCCCTTATAAGGCTGCTGCCAGCAACTCAGGATTTTCAGACACAGCTTCCGTAGCCTGATTTGCATTGGCTCCGCTTTGTTGAGAATTATGTTGCTGCGCCATTTGATCATAGCTACCATCTTCACCTTGCATCGAATCAGAAGGATTGTCCGATTTAGTGGTATCAGCTCCTTGAGTAAGTAAATCGCTAAGGTCTTGAGCTAATTTTTCCATCTCTTTAGCTAATTGTTGCATCGGTGGTAAAGTATTCTTCTCTTTCTTATCATCACCAGAAAAATAGGATTCTGGTGAAGATTTAGACTTATCTTCATCATCTTCGGAATCAGAAGGATTGGCCGATTTAGGGGTATCAGCTCCTTGAGTAAGTAAATCGCTAAGGTCTTGGGCTAATTTTTCCATCTCTTTAGCTAATTGTTGCATCGGTGGTATAGTATTCTTCTCTTTCTTATCATTCACATCTACAGCACTTCCTGAATTGGTAGGGGAAGGTGTAGGAGAAGGTGTGTTTGCCATTGGTAGTACCTCTATGTTTGTAAATAATTAATTGAGTCCAGGTTTGATTTCATTTTCAGGCTCAGGTTTATTTTCATTTTCAGGCTCAGGTTTGTTTTCATTCCCATCCTCAGGTTTTTTTTCCTCCATCTTAGCAGGGTTAGCCTCAGGCGATTCATTTTTTTCAGGGTCAGGTTTGTCACTTCTTAGCTTATCACCTATTCCCTTAAATGCATTAAGCAGTTTAGTGCCTGCGGGTCTCCACATATCAGGAAGTGCATCGTTCATATCATTGACCATATGCTGTAATGTTGCTGCTAGTCCCATGAGATTATCTTGTTTTGCTTGATTTTCATCAACATTTACCGTAAAGTAGCCGGGTTTCTTCGTAGGCGTTGGATCATTGGAAGGTTCGACCTTTGGCTCGTCCTTATCATTCTTGATACCTGCTTTTTCCTCTTTTTTATCCCCTGCTATAGCATCGTTTTTTTCTTCTGCCTTACCCTCGTTTTGTACTAATTTGGCGTCAGGCTCTTTTCCCTCAGGTTGTGCAGGGTCTACTGGGGCTGCTTCAGGTGCAGGGGTTCCTTTATGTTGGACTACAGGTTCGACTTTTTTTTCCTCTTTAGATCCACTCATAAGCCTATACTCCTCATCATATATCTATTATAATCAAATTATAGCATATTTATTAATCACTTTAGTGATTTTCTAATATGAATGGATCATAGCAGACTTCAATCTTCAATAAGATTTTATTTAAAAAATTTACGCTATTTTCACATTTTATTTTATGGTTTACTAATAAAGGATGCTGTATGAATGCTGATGATTTTAGGTTTATACACCAAAAAAAACACATCCTTAATTTAAAAAAAGAAGATGGTCAACTTTTAGAGCCCATATGTAAACAGGGTATCCAAAATGAAAGGGCTTTGTTGCTTTTACATGGGTTTTCATCCTCGCCTGCAGTTTTCAGGCTTTTAATCCCCCATATCAAAGGGTATGATTCTATTCATTGTCCTGTATTACCTGGACATGCTCAGAGCTTAGAAGCTTTTTCCCAATCCACCGCTCCCGATTGGTTAGCTAATGTCAATCTTATTTGCAATGAATTAATTTCAAAATACAACAAAGTAGACATCCTAGGGCTATCCTTGGGTGGCTTATTAGCATTGAAATTAAGTCAGGATTATCCAATAAATCATCTTTATCTGCTGGCACCTGCTTTAAAGTTACATGTGCGGTTGAATGTGATGCTTGCTTTAGCCTTGACACTTAAATATCTTGGCTTTAAAGATCTGCGTAATTTGGCAGGCAACTTAGTAACAACAGACCAAGCCGAGATAGCTTACAGAAAATTACCTATAAATGTCAGCATAGAAATTCTAAATTTCATAAAAACACATCAATGGGTACATCCAACTTGCCCTGTAGATTTATTTTTAGGTGAAAAAGATATGGTAGTTGCCTCTGACCAGGTAGAGAGTTTATTTACACCAAGTAAAACGGTTACCATCCATCGATTGGTAAACTCAGCCCACGTGCTACCCCTAGATAATGATTACAATCAAATCATTGATTGCATAAATGCGCATTAGCAAGATATCCTCTTCAGTAAAGTAAAGAGGTTGTGTCATCATCTCCAGTAAACAATCTTGGCGAAAATGGTTGTGTCACACAAAGGGTTTAAGGATACAGTTTATTGTAAATAGTAAAATCCTCAATTTCAGGATTATCCCATTCCCGCATGTCTAATACAGCGCCATTTAAAGCCATGAAATCTGCACGGGTCACAGGAAGGTTGTAATAAAAAATATCGCTGGCATCCGTGGCCAGGGTACTTTGATGCTCTTCTGAAGAGATTTCTGCAACCGATCTATCATGGGTTTTAACAAAAGTGCGCCGAGCCCTTAGATACCTGCCTCTGAACCTGCTGTGCCCCCACAACTCAACATCTAATCTATCGACTACACCACCTAATTGGATGATGGCAGCTTGTCTACCCCTAACCTTTAAAGACTCGCTTTTTATCCAATATAAATTAACCCCACCGTCCCCATCAAAATCAAGATCCGCAATGTTCACCTCCCCTGATAATTGTACTTTTGAATTACCTTCTATATGAAGTTCCATATAGTGACTGTAAATTCCACTGATTTCACTTAAGCCACCGCCACTGAGGTTCAATTGACGTAAACCCAAACTGCCTGCTAATTTGGTTGTTCCTGGATTATCAATAGATAGCTCCAGTGCATTTGAATATAATTTATTACCAGTAATAGCCCCCATCCCCTTGTAATTAAACCCGCTTAAAGCACAGGCTCTGATTTCAGCAGTTACCTCTCCGTATATAGGACGGGTTTCATCTAAGATGATATGAAGCTTGTCTTGGATGATTTGCGTTCTAACCAGTGCTAAATCTCGTGGATCTCCTGACAACAAAATTTGTGGTTTTTTATAACCAGTATGTAATTTAATATTGATTCGACCACTCACATCTATTTGATGAAATGAGGGCAAGGATCGAACCTGTTTAGCCATACCAGCTGGCATAGGTGCCAGTTGAGATTTGGGTGCTTGTGCGACGCATTCTATTGATAGTAGTAAAGCTATGATAAATAAACCTAAGCGGGTAAACATAGTAAGTCCCTGACTCAAACAATCTCTCTACATTAGAGCAAGTTTTGGCAATCTGCAATATTTTAATGTAGTACGGTTATACTTAATTAACTGGGTTCATAGGAGGTAAGGGTGGTGGTTTAGCCTGGCCTTTTCTTTCTTTACTCTGTTTTAAAGCTTGGACGCTTTCAAAAAGTTCCTGACCATGCCAGGATAAGGACTGATTATTTCCATAAATTGCTTGGGACAAAAGGTGTAATTGCTTTTTAAAATGTCCATCTGTAGTCAGTTGATTAAGGTCATTTAAATTTAAAATGACCGCATCAGGCCATTGGAAGCTTGCCCATTTTAACAAGGCATCTCTGGCCTTCACTGGATTATTTTCTCTACAATAATGCCTTAATTCTTTCAGTGCTTTTGAATAGCTGCTGTGGCTTGAGGACTTCCTACTGCGCTGCCAAATCCACAACATCAAAGTTACCACCCAAGCTACGGCAAACAGTATTGTAAAAATCATCCAATGATTAGGCTTGGCGTTTTCTGTTGCCAATTCAGTAGTGTCTGTGAGAGGCTTATTGCTATCTAAGGAGGTGGGCGTTTCAAGTGAGGATACAGCTGAAATTGCTGGAGGGAGAACTTGGATTGTTTTTGCAGGTAAAAACGCAACCTCTTCTTTGGCTGTTGTAGTATTAAACCAGGAAATTTTTAATTCTGGAATGACCACTGTACCCGGCTTTTTAAATAAATAAGTCACTTTATAAGCACTGCTTCCTACCAATTCATCTTGTTTGATCTGGTTATATTCTTTACCTTTTTCAGCATACACATTGAAAAATTCGCTTTCTTTAAAAGTCAATCTGGGGAGTAGTTGAGCTGGAAGGGCAGTACCTTGAATGGATATGTCCCGAATCAAGGTACTGCCTTGGGTGATACTCTGATTCGGCTTTTCAAACTGTTCGCTCAAAGACATTTGACTTGCTGGAACCCACTCTTGTCCTTTATAACTTTTAGGTATAGGGGCAACTTGTAATGAGATGTTTTTATCCTGTGCGATGATTTTGCGTGGGTTGTAATCATAAACTAAAGCAGTAAATTTTGGGGTAATAATGTTTAAAACGCCACTTTTTTGAGGAAAAATCGCAAAAGTTTGTTCCTCTACTAGATAATTGGTATTGTTCACTAAAGTTTGGTAGTGTTTTGCAGCGCCTAATGGAAATAAAAGCGCATGCGCACTCTGTGGACCAATATAATCTGCATCCAAAAGCCTTTTGCTGTTATATAGTCTGACTTTATAGATAATTTGTTGATTAACAAAAGGTTTTAAATTATCTACCTCTGTTCTTAATAAGACATCTTCCTGCTTAGTTGATTGAGTAGCCATGGTTTGTTTTTTTGAAGCACTTGGACTTACCTTGATAAGTAAGGGTTTTGTCTGCTCTGATCCCACATCAATTGCAGGTATTGTTATCTGCCCCACATGTTTTGGTTTAAGAGAAATAAGCCATGTGCGAGAAGAATGGCTTTGGCCATTGATGATGGTGTAAGTAGCCTGTTGGCCTGTTTCTAGGATGGTAAACTCTTTTTGTAAAACTGAAAGATTGGGCGCAGCTGCGTTTTTTGGAGATTCCTGGGTAAGTTTCAGTTGAAAAGCTTCATCTACAGCAATTTCATTTGGCATTGCCTCAACCTGAATATCGGCATGGACATAACAACTGAAGACACATAAAATAAATACTATACATTTTTTCATTGATACCATCCACGCTGTCGTCTTAAATGATCTCTTAAGAATTTCTCTCGCATTAATCCACCAGGATCATCGGGTATCAATTGTAGCCATTGTTGTTTGGCTTGCTGTTTTTCACGGTCCGCCTCCAATTGATTTTTATTTACCTTTGCTTTGTTCTGTTGGTCTTTGTTTTGTTGATCTTTGTTTTGCTGCTCTTTGATTTGTTGATCTTTGTTTTGTTGGTCTTTTTTTTGCTGATCTTTGTTTTGTTGATCTTTGTTTTGTTGATCTTTGTTTTGTTGGTCTTTGTTTTGCTGGTCTTGATTTTGTTGATCTTTGTTTTGTTGGTCTTTGTTTTGTTGGTCTTTGTTTTGTTGGCCATTGTTTTGCTGATCTTTGTTTTGTTGATCTTTGTTTTGCTGGTCTTGATTTTGTTGATCTTTGTTTTGTTGATCTTTATTCTGTTGATTTTTCTTTTGTTTATCTTTTTTTTGTTTTTCCTGTTGAAGCAACTCTTGCACTAATTTCCGATTATAAAGGGCATCTTCATCCTTAGGATTCAAAGCCAGTGCTTTATCATAGGCTTTGATTGCTTGCTCATATTGTTTTAAACGCGCTAAAGCATTGCCATAATTGTAAAATCCATTTTCACCGCTGTGATTAAATAGCTGTGCGGCTTCTTTGTAATCACCTAATGTATAACTGGCTGTAGCTGACCAATCTTTGTTTCTAAAAAGAGCTTTGGCTTTAGGCACTTGATTTTTTTTCATCAAAACTTGGGCTTGTTGATCAGGTGTAGCCCATAAGTCCTGCCAACTAAAGGCATGGATCTGTAAAGGCGATGAAAAATAAATCAAACAAAATATAAAAAAACGAGAGCGTCTTTCTGCGCGAGGGATCCGAATGTAGGATTGAGTCAGAGTTTGGAGATCCTTCACTATGTTCAGGATGACGGGGCATTTGCTCATAGGGTCACCTTTTGTTGCCAACCACGTCGAAAAACAGGTAAGAAAAAGGCTAAGGCAGGTAGCAAGAACCACCGTCCTTCATCACGCCAAACAGGAATATTATCTTGTTTATTTTGTGCGAATTGTTTTCTTTTCTTGCTAGTCTTCAACCATCTATCCATGTCTGTAGAATCTGGCGTATAAGGCAACAACAAGCCCGAACCTGCTTGAGCAAACCTTTGAAACAAAGGATTAAGATTAGAATCTGCAGTCATAGCCATGATGGAGGAATCTATGCCCTCAGCAGCCAGTTGTCTGACAAGATCAATGGACTGTAAGGAGGGTGAATTTGCAGTCAATACTAAAATATCACCCTGCTGATAACCAGCTGTTCGAATCAGCTGTCTTGCTTCTTTCAAAGCGCCCTCTAGGTTATCTCCTGGTATTGGCATAATATCTGGCCTTAAAGAGGGTAATAAAGAAGCTATGGTTTGACCATCGTCTGTTAAGGGTGAAACCACAAAGGGTTCATCAGTGTAGACGATTAAGCCAAATTGACCCCATCCTTTTCTAGCAAACAGGTCTTGTAATTTAAATTTGGCACGGCTTAAACGGTCTGGTGATAAATCTGTGTTCAACATGGTGTCTGACATATCTAATAGCAATACATGTGCTTGAATTTGTGTGTAGGTTCCAATTGGAAATTTAACCCATGCAGGTCCGGATAAGGCAACCATCATACACACCATACTTAAAGATAATAATGACAATGCTAAGCGCGAGCCCACCCCAGGTTTTTTTTGTGACAAATGAGCCAATAACTGAGGATCGCAAACGGCTTCCCAGGCTTGCGACTTAGATTTTTGTTGCCATAATAAAACAAACAACCCTATGAGAGGAAAAACAGCGCATAGCCACCATGGCCTTAAAAAATGAAGGTAAGCCATCATGTGATAAATCCCCGTCTTTGCATGTTTACTTTATACTTCGATACCCACTGGGATTTTCCCATCAACCAACCCATACTTACCAGCAATGCAAAAGCCACAAACCAAGGATAATATTCCTTTTGTGGCCGAATGGTGGCTTGTTCTTGCTTAACTGTTTCAAGCTTATTGATTGTTTTATAAATCTCCTGCAAGGATTGCGTGTCAGTAGCTCTGAAATAACGACCACCTGTCTTTCCTGCAATTTGTTTTAATGTAGGTTCATCTAAATCAGCAGAAGCATTGGCAATGAAAAAATCAGTGGCATTTCCCTCTGATCCCAAACCAATGGTATACACTTTGATATGTTCATCTTGAGCCAATTCAGCCGCTTTCAAGGGCGAGAGCACCCCAGAATTATTTGCTCCATCCGTGAGTAAAATAATGATTCTACCTTTTTTTGACACATCACCCAACCGTTTGACTGCCAAACCCAAAGCATCCCCTATTGAGGTGGTTTGTCCTGCAAGTCCTGAGGATGCGTCTTCTATGCGCAAAAGAATGCTGTGTTTGTCATAAGTTAAGGGTGTTTGTAGATATGCCCGGGTGCCAAATAATATCAATCCAATTTTATCTTCACTTCTAGCTCGAACAAACTGCTCAGCGGCTTGTTTGACCACGGTCAACCGACTTACGGGCGTTCCATCCATAAGCATATCTGTAATTTCCATGCTACCCGATAAATCTAAAGCCATCATGATGTTATAGGCATCGCGAGTGATTGGTGTGGGTTCACCAACCCACCTAGGACCGGCTAAGGCGATGGCTAAACCAAGCCAAATCAAAGCTGGTAGCCATAAGGATTTTTGCAAGGCTAGGCTGTGCTTTCCAGTATGCACAATGGTCTGTAAGGCATTAAAAAATGGAATTTTTAATGCAACTGGTAAGACTATTTTCGCAGGTTTCAATAAATACCAGACTAAGAAAGGTAAAACAAGACATGCCAAAGCCCAGGGATGTGCTAATTCGAACACGGACAGCTCCTTTGCTTGATCCAAGCCTTTGCTTTTAAAAAAAGCGGTTTTATATCAAAATGGTGTGACTTTTCAAAAGGAGCTGTCAACAGCAAAGGTTTGATTTCATCAAAATCAATCCCTTTACTGGTTTGGTTTAAAAAATGAATCCAGGAATCACCACAAAGACCTGCAACTTTTTCGCGAGAAAAATAAACCAAGGCCACACGCTTTAATAATTCACAAATTTGTGCACTGGCCAGTTGACTGTTCTTTGTTTTTTCATAATTTGCTTGATAAATCATTAGTAAACCTATTGCTTGCTTTTTTGGCTTCGCATTGCGCATTTTTTTGTGGAGATAATAGATTCCTGTAATGATAAAACCTACAATTAGCCCAATTAAAATAGTCCAACCCGGAGCCAAAGGCCACCAAGAAATTGGTTTAGGAAGATGTAAGCCTCTCAATTGGTCTAAGGATGGATTAGCCACGTCTTCTCCCAGGGAAAATTTGCCGTACCAGGTGACTTAAATTGGTTTGGCCATTGACTTGATTATATTGGATTTGTAAACTTTTAAATTGCTCTTGTAATTGTTTGGTCCTTTGTTGACAGTAGTGCTCATAAGCTTTATTGACTGTTCCATTGCTTGTATCCAACACCAGTTCTTCCCGGCCATTCGTAATGGGATATTGCTGAGGTTTTGGTGCGCTTAATTCTAAAGGATCACACACCCTAAAGGCCAGGATGTCATTATGAGCTCTTAGGCGATGTAGGTGCTTTTCACAATCATTATCCATGGAATAAAAATCGCTGATTAAAATTAATATGCTTCCAGGCCTTACTACTCGATGGAGCCGAATCAACACATCACTGAAAGAACGCGGACTCGCAGTTTCTTGTGAGTGGATCTGTTTGGTAAAATGGCTTAAACAGGCTAATAAAGGCAATACACCCGATGCACGCCCACGGGGCACAAATTCATGGTGTTCAATGGCTGAGAAAAAAAATCCACCAACCCTGTCTCCATGCTTGATGGTGGTCCAAGCAATTAAAGAGGCAAGACGTGCGGCAATGACTGATTTGAAGGCAACTCGAGTACCAAACATCATAGAGGGGTTGAAGTCAGCTAAAATCACCACGGGTCTTTCCTTTGCTTCTTCATATATTTTGACATGGGGACGCCCGGTACGTGCCGTTACCCGCCATTCCATATGCCGTATTTCATCTCCAGCTTGATAATGTCTCACCTCAGAAAAATCCATGCCACGTCCTCGCACTTTAGATAAGTGGTTGCCTGAAGGCAAGGCACGGCCCTTTGAATGATATTGAAGAGACTGAGCAGAACCTCTCAATTCAATGAGTTCATTGAGTTCTGCAGTTACACCATCTGTCATATCTTATTTTCCTATATACCTTTGCTAAGCTAGCTTGGTATGAAGATCTCATCACTTAGGGAATCGCAACCAAGCCTAATAAAGAATCGATAAAATCATCGCTGTCAATGCCTTCAGCTTCAGCCTCAAAACTTAGTAAAATCCTGTGGCGTAAAACATCATGCGCGATGGCATGGATGTCATCTGGTATGACATAGTCACGTCCGGCTATCCATGCATGTGCCTTAGAACATCTGTCCAAGGCTATGGTTGCACGGGGGCTTGCGCCAAATTTTAAACATCGACTTAAATCTTCACTATAAGGGGCGGGATTTCTTGTGGCTATAACCAATTGAACCAAATATTTTTCTAGGGCATCGCTGGTATGAACAGCCAGGACTTCTCTTCGTGCTTCAAATAAACATTTTTGTGGTAAAGGCTTTATTACGCCTTTCTCAGCATTTGAGCCTAAGGCCTCTTTTCTGGCCAAATTTAAAATATCATGCTCTACTTTGGCATCTGGATAACTTATTTTTACATACATTAAAAACCTATCCAATTGTGCTTCGGGCAAGGGATAGGTGCCTTCTTGTTCAATGGGGTTTTGTGTTGCCATGACTAAAAATAATTCTGGCAAAGGGTAGGTTTTACCACCAATCGTAACCTGTCTTTCGGCCATGGCTTCAAGCAATGCAGATTGGACCTTGGCAGGCGCTCTATTGATCTCATCAGCTAGTAGAAGATGATGGAAAATGGGCCCGGGCTGGAAAACAAATGAACCGTCTTGGGGATGATAGATGTCTGTGCCTGTTAAGTCACCTGGTAATAAATCAGGTGTGAATTGAATGCGATGAAAATCTCCTTCAACAATGTCAGATAATTCTTTAACAGCACGGGTCTTAGCCAAACCCGGTGCGCCTTCCACGAGTAAATGTCCATCTGCAAGCAAGGCTATCAACAACCGTGAGATCAATCCACTTTGGCCTAAAATTCTGGAATTTAGATATTGATTCAATTCTAAGAAAAGTGCTTGCACCCTGTTTTTAGTGTTATTTTCTAAATGTTCCATGCGCGTATCCTTTTAAAAAATCTGATCCTAACTTGAAATTCTACAAATGCCAAGTCGAAAGGTACTATGCAGACCGGATTAATTGTCTAACCTTCTTCATCCAATCTGACACATCCTCCAAGGTTGCTCTAACAGAAAATGCTTAGGTAAAATGATTACACACACGTTTTTCTTCAATCACAATATTGAAATCTGTGTATCAGCTTGGAAAATAAAAAACGAGAGATATTTCATACAATGCGGTCTTCTTCAGAAAGTAAATCTACTGATTACAAATAAAACATTTCCAGCTCCTAAGGACCCAGGTATATATGCTGCAGATAAGGCCGCTTTTTTGTAAAAAATAGAGGCCCAGGGCAAAATACCAGGAAAAGGGTTCCCATGCAGTATGTCTGGGCGGGAGGTCACTAAGATAGAATACCCGAGGCCTACTTTTAAATTACTCCCAAAATGGGCAACCTTCAAAAAACAATACCCAGCTGCTGGTTCAAGTTTGCGGTGTGAATCTAGAAAGGCTATAGCAAAAATCCCATTCCAATCGCCTTTTTCAGTGAACATGCCTTTACCCATGCCACCTCCCCAAGCTGCTTCATTGTATTTTTTAAGTCTTTCGGGCGTGTAGGTAAATCGGTTATGCCAGGCATATCCTGAAATATACAAATCTATAGACCCCTCAGTCCAGATGTCTTGTAGTCGTTGATAAGCTGAACCTATCAAATTTAACAGAACAGGTTTGTCATGCTCAGCCAAAAGAGGAGAAGAAATGAATAATATAAGAAAAAAAATTGGATTTTTCATAGTTTATTATTACTTTCTAAGCAGGAAAAATCCTAATAACCCTAGTTTTATCTTGTTTTGATATACCTTACTATACCAATAAATAATATCTTATGCGAGAGGCAGTGCAGTGCAGAACAGGGATTCTATTCCCCACCTCCACCAAGAATTGGTACTAAAAACTGATTTGCAATGGAGGTTGCTGGAATACTTCTAAATTTGCTCAGCTCTATTTTAAGTCCAACATGGATTTAAGGATTCAACTGAGGTAAGGGAGTAGGGATGGGGCTAAGACTTGGACTGAGCTCTTGTTTTTTTTCTTCCTTTATTTGCGCCTGTGGTTGATTTTGTGATTTATCGTTGATGCAATTAGGATGTGGCAAATGCTGCTGTAAGGAGTTTAATGGTGAAATGACCGGCTGATTAAGTAATTCTTTTATAATGGGCAAATCAAACAAATTAGCCAGTGCTTCTTTTTTTATAAAATTATTTTGGCTGTTTTCAGCTATGATTCTAAGGTCATGCGGCCTATTCACAAAATAATAATGGCCAGCCACCAGTATTCCGCCTAATGCACCTATACCCAAAAAAGCCCAAACAATAGGCCCGGCAAGTATGAGTGTTGACCCGGTAATTATCAATGCTGTTACATTGGCGCCTAGTTCCATTACAGCCAGTAATCCAGCATAAGCACATAAAAAAGTACCTAAAGCACTACATAAAACCCGAGCATGGTCGCCAAGAGTGATAAAATCTGTGACTGTACCTCTTTGTTTATGAGCAGCTATGATGGTTGGCAAGCTATCGATACCGATGATGGCTTCTTGCATTTGGGCTTCTTTTTCCAAAGAAAGAATGGGGCTTTGTTTCAATTGTTCTAATTGTACTTTTATACTACTTAGTTCTGCCATGGCTTCAACTAATATTTCAGTTTGTATATTGATGCCTCTTTCAAGTTTATTTTTATAATAATTACTCCAAGCGACTAAACCAAAGATTCCAACCGAAGCTATTCCAAATACAATATTTAGCACAGACACACTGGCTACTAAGCCTATGAAAGAAATAGAAAATCCTATTTCTGGCAGTGAATTACCAGGGCAAATAGACTCAATGATACCAGCCCCAAGGGCCCACCACTTCTCTGTATCAATTCGTCTTAATCTTTGATTTAGGGCTTCTTTTAAGTCATCTCTTTGGTAGATTCCTTGGTTGATGAGTAGGTTGTATAAGCTTGGATCCTTTAACTGTGCTGCATAGTACAGTGGCACATGACCATCAACATCACGCACTGTTAACATCGCTTGAGTCTTACTATACAAGATTTTATAGTGTTCATATTTATCTATGCGTTGACCTTGAAGTAATTTGAAGGCGTCAAATTTCTCTTTATTGCTGTGCTCATCAAAGGGGTTTTGCAAAAGAGCTTTATATTTTCTATCCTTGGCAGACAAAGACAAACCAAGCATCTCTTCGACCATTAATAATTGATCATTTTCAACTGCCAGGTGTAATAAAGTTTGTCCCTTATCATTGACTTTATCAGGGATAGGCACACGATTGATCATAAAAAATTTTAACCAACGTCTATTACCCGCTCTGACGATGCTGCTGAAAAATGCTTCAGGATGAGGGCCTTGATTACCCCATACCTGCTCAAATGCCTTTTTAATGGCTTGTTTTTTTGCCATTGCTGCAGTGTTTTTTTCTTCAAACAATGTTAATGAAGTGGGCAGTGCTTTAGCAAGGGTGTATTTAAACTGTTTAAAAGATTTATAGAGTTTTTTATCAAGTTTAAATTGGGCCAACCTTTGTTCTGCAAATTCACTGGTTTGTTTGGAAAGATTCATGCTGTAAAATGCTGTGATTGCAAGAATTGAAAGACAAGTGACTGTAAATATCAATAAAGGAAATCCCAAAGTAGCCAAAGAGGCGGTTAAGCCAAGTGCTGTTAACCCTATAGCCGCTATGGTTTTTTTATAGTTAATGGAGGTACTGTTTTTGAAACATATAACCATGATAGAAGTGATTGCTATCATGCTGACTGCTACTACTATAGGCAGGGCAAAAGCTGCGGTTGATAGGGTTAAGGCCAAAGCTGCCATGCTTAAAAGACCTGCACTTGTGCACAGTATCTCCCCCAGTGATGTGATTACTGAATAGACTTTATCTTTGAAGGTAAGAAAGTCATGAACCTTTTGTTTGCCATAAGACTCTGCATAGGTGATTGACTGGGTTTTAATTGCCAGTTCTTGTAATTCATCAAGCACAGTATGACTTGTTAGAAATGTCGGGTTAGCAGCATTGGTTTCGAAATTTTTCAGTTGAGCCCAGAGCATGGTCTTTTCCAGGGTTTCATCTTCTAAATTTTGTTCAACTTTTAATTTTTGATAATTGGAGTAAGCAATAGATATAAGTCCTAATAAGGCCACACAGGCGGCAGGAATGGCTATGAAAGCCATGGTGCCTGTGCCTATGATAAAACCAAAGCCTGCCAATGTATCAGAAATGTTCAGTGTGTCTGCCAATGATTTGCTGGGACAAGCACTTTTTAAAAAGGCGCTGAATTTACCTTGTCGTCGTTCACTGAGCAGGGCCTTGCGCCTTTCTTGTTTAATCAAATCCAAATCTTCTTTGGAGTAGCCAACCATTAATTTAATAAGCAAGTCAAAAAATTGAGGATCTTTTAATTTTGCAGCTTCCAAGATTGGTAAGGGTTTTTTTAGTAGAAGTTGTAACCAACCCTTGTCTGTTTTATCTTGTAAACCGATGATAAGTTTTGAAAGCACAAGAAATTGTTTGGTTGCAATGGCAATTTCAAACACATTTTGACCTTTGTCATTGCAGTCGTATAGACTGGATGGCAGGGCCTCTTTTAATAGAATCTTTATCTCTTCAAGATCACCCTGCCTTACAGCTTGTATTAATGGGGTCATAATCAGTCCCTTCGTTCTTTTAATTTTTGATTATATCAAATAAAGATTAAGAACTAATTAACACTTAAGCATTGGCTCTGTTCTGGACAAGATGTAAAAAATATAAAACATTTCTGAAGCTCCACATGCTTGAGTCCAAAGTCTAAAGCCCTCAGGTTTATTCAGAGAAAAAAAGTGTTAGAATGTCTATTTACCAGGAGTGAATTATGAAAGAATCAATAAATTTGCCAAACCAATCTATTTTTGATTTATTAATTGCAGACCATACCAAGCATCGGCATATACTAAATAAAATTGAACATAGTAGAGAATTTTCTGAAATTAAAGCCTGGGTAGATGAATTCCTACTAGAAGCTCAGGCACATGCCTGTGCGGAAGAACAAGCACTGTATTCCTTTCTTATGCAACACCCTGATTTAACGGGTTTAGTAAGACATTCTGTTGCTGAGCATAAAGAGCTTGAAGATCTCATTGAGAAGTTGACTGATGTTGAACCCTTAAGCGAACCATGGAACGACCTGTTTTCCCAACTGCAAAAAAGATACCTCCATCACATAAATGAAGAGGAAGAAGACGTATTTACCGCTGCATTAAAACAATTATCATCCTCCGAAAAAGATGAAATGGGAAAGATTTTCAAGGCCCGCAAGCCTATTGAAAAAAATACCTTGGCCTCAGAGGAGTCTGATTAACTCCATCTATCACTATGGCACCATAATAATTTTTATCTAAGCCCCGAGTACCTTGGCCTGTTAATTGGTTTTTTCCAAAGGCTCGGCATTATTTACTTGCAGGTGTGTCACATTTTGCAAGCCTCGAGGTAGTTTATTCCCACGTCGTCCACGTTCGGATTGAAAGTGGGCTAAGTCGGAGCCCTTTAATGTAAAATGGCGCTTGCCAGCATGCACAGTCAAGGAATCTTTGGCAGACAAAATTTGAATACATATAAGACGTTCTTCCCCTGTAGTTGCTTTAGCAGAGGGAATATTGATTAATTTATTGCCCTTGCCCCGGCTCAGTTCAGGCACTTCTTTAAGTGGAAAAATGAGTAACCTACCCGCACTAGTAGCACAAGCAACCCATTCACCTCCTTCAATGATTAAATTGGGCGCAAGTATAGAACTGCCAACTGGCAACTTAATACAGGCCTTACCATTGCGATTTTTAACATACAGATCACTGATTTTCGCTTTAAAACCATAGCCGGCATCACTGGTTAACAACAAAGATTGATTGGGGTCACCACTGGCTATGGCTTCAAAAACAATGCCATCGGCAGGATTGAGTTTACCAGTTAAGGGCTCCCCCTGACCGCGTGCAGAGGGTAGGGCATGGCCAGGTAAAGCATACACCTTGCCTTCGCTATCAAAAAAAAGTATCTGCTGATTGCTTCTTGCTGGAGTTTGTGCCTTAAATTCATCACCTGACTTATAACTAAGCTCGCGGCCATCCACATCATGGCCTTTACCCGCTCTAATCCAACCTTTTTTAGATAAAACCACGGTGATGGGTTCGTTGGGAAGGATGTCCTCTTCTTTTAAAGCTTGGGATTCCTCTCTCATCATGATAGGAGAGCGCCGCTCATCACCAAAAGCATCCCTATCTTTTATAATTTCTTGTTTTACCAAGGTTTTTAACCGTTGATCACTGGCAAGTATGGTTTGAATACTGTCCCTTTCAGCGCTTAATTCATCTAGCTCTGCACGTAATTTAAATTCCTCAAGTTTTGCCAAATGGCGTAACTTCATTTCCAAAATGGCTTCTGCTTGGCGTTCAGTCAAGTTGAAACGGGCGATTAATCCTTGTTTTGGATGTTCTTCTTCCCTAATGATGCGAATGACTTCGTCAATATTCAGATAGGCAATCAATAATCCTTCGAGCACGTGAATTCGCTCTAAGATTTTTTGGAGACGATATTCTAAACGCCTTTTAACGGTTGTAATCCTGTAGTTTAACCATTCATTAAGAATAGTAATCAAGGGTTTTACCCGTGGTTTTCCGTCCAAACCTACCATATTGAAATTCACACGGTAACTGCGCTCAAGATCCGTTGTTGCAAATAAATGTGACATGAGTCCTTCCACATCGATTCGGTTAGACCTTGGTATGATCACCAACCGGGTTGGGTGTTCATGATCAGATTCATCTCTTAAGTCCTCTACCATTGGTAATTTTTTTTGCTGCATTTGTAATGCAATTTGTTCAATTATCTTTGCACCGGATACTTGATAAGGGAGTGCTGTAATCACAATGTTTTGTTTTTCTTGAGTAAAAATAGCTCTCATTTTAATTGAGCCGTTACCGGTAGCATATATTGCTGTAATGACTTCCGGGGGGGTTATGATTTCAGCCGCTGTTGGAAAATCAGGTCCTTTGATGAATTGATTGATTTCTGCCAATCCACTCCTTGGATTATCTAATAAATGAATGCAGGCATTAGCAACTTCTGTCAAATTATGCGGTAAAATATCAGATGCCATGCCAACAGCAATTCCGGTGGCTCCATTGAGTAAAATATTGGGAAGCCGAGCTGGGAGTAAAGAGGGTTCTTGTAAGGTTGCATCAAAATTATCTACCCAGTCTACCGTACCTTGCAGGAGTTCCCCTAACAATACATCTGCATAATGAGATAACCGCGCCTCCGTGTACCGCATAGCTGCAAAGGACTTAGGATCATCTGGTGAGCCCCAGTTGCCTTGGCCGTCAACAAAGGGATAACGATAGGAAAAGGGTTGGGCCATTAAAACCATGGCCTCATAGCAGGCCGTATCACCATGGGGATGAAATTTACCCAAAACATCACCCACAGTACGGGCAGATTTTTTGTATTTTGCTGTAGCCTTTAATCCTAGCTCGGACATGGCATACACTATGCGGCGCTGAACCGGTTTTAATCCATCCGCTATATTGGGTAAAGCTCGATCTAGAATAACGTACATCGAGTAATCCAAATAAGCCTTTTCAGTGAATTCAGTCAGTGATTTTTGTTTAATAATTTCGTTCATAATTATGTTATGTTACCCGAGGCATGTTGCAATTGTACACAACTTGTAAGTTGTGAATAACTTTGTATACTTTTTCTTGCAGTTTGAGTATCTAAATGTAACCCATTGAAAATCATCAATTTTTTTTCTTGTATTTTAACTCTCAAGTGAATAATCTGTGGATAAAAGTGTGTACTAATAATAATTTACTTGATATCACAATGCTTTATCCTGGCTTAAGTTCTGTAATTACATAGTGCTTAGAGCCACCATCAGTCATGAATTCAATCTTAATGGTTTGGATAAGCGGCTCAAAGGGACCAGCAGCGGTCGCCTGATTATATTTGATAGTAAATGAGGAATCAGAGGATACAGACTTTGAGATCTCATAAGATGTGATCCATGGACTAGACACACCAGACACCCAATTAGGCCAATAAGCTTGGTATTTCTGTTTTAAGCCAACCGAAAATAGCATAAATTGCAGTGCACCATTACGCATTTTATTGGCTTTGGCAAATAATTGGGCAGTTTCTTCCGCTGACTGAGGAGCAAGTGCTTTCTCCAGCTGAGCGATTCTAGCAGTCTGCGAAGTTCCCAGACATTGATCTTGAGTAAAAGCTGAAATGGGGAACGATAGGAGCATCCCCAGCAGAAGTGCTTTTTTAAGTCTGCAGACCATCATTCCTTGGCTCTTGAAACGTATTCACCATTACGTGTATCAACTTTGATTAATTCACCGGTTTGTACGAATAGTGGAACGCGAACAATTGCACCTGTCTCCAAGGTCGCAGGCTTCCCACCACCACCTGAAGTATCGCCTTTCAATCCTGGATCGGTTTCCGTAATAGCCAAGATTACAAAATTGGGTGGAACGACTTGGATGGGCTCATTATTCCAAAGTGTAATCATACAAACGTCTTGTTCTTTAAGCCATTGGGCGGCATCAGCTACTGCATTTTCGTTTAAGGCATACTGTTCAAAGGTATCTTGAACCATAAAATGCCAGTGTTCACCATCAGAATACAGATATTGCATTTCTATGTCAGCCACATCGGCAGAAGATAAGCTTTCATTGGATTTAAAAGTACGGTCAACGACACGTCCCGTTTTTAAGTTGCGAATTTTTAACCGGGTAAATGCCTGGCCTTTACCCGGTTTTACAAATTCACAATCAAGAATATTACAAGGTGCATCATCAACCATGACTTTCAAGCCATTTTTTAAATCATTCATGCCATAGGTTGCCATTCTTGCTCCATATTTAGAAATTTGTTGTATAATCCACAGAGTTTATCAAGTCTGAATCATTAATGCGAGAGACCTTTTGAGTTGGCAAAAAATTTTAGCACAAGGTTTTACCTGTGCCTCTGAATTATTAGACTTTTTAGAGCTGCCTCAGTCACATGGTAGTCACCTTGCGCAATTGCAATTCCCAAGCCGTATTCCACGCTGTTTTGCACAACGCATGCACAAAGGAGATGCCCAAGACCCTCTGTTGTTGCAAGTATTGGCTCAGGAAGCTGAGCTTGAAATAGAGCCAGGGTATAGCTTAGATCCTTTGGATGAGCACAGCGCCAATCCACTTAAAGGCCTGGTACATAAATACCATGGCCGTGTATTATTGACACTAACAGGTATCTGCGTAACAAACTGTCGATATTGTTTTCGCAGACATTTTCCCTATCAAAACAACAACCCTGGACGAGCCGGCTTAAAAGCAATTTGTGAGTATATCGCTAAAGACGAGACTATTACCGAAGTGATTTTAAGTGGAGGCGATCCTTTGCTTGCCTCTGACCTGGTATTAAGTGAATTAATACAACAGATTGAATTAATTTCGCACGTTCATACGCTTCGAATCCACACCAGGATTCCCATTGTATTACCCCCAAGAATTGACACTGGATTGCTGGCTATTTTGAAAACTACGGGCTTGAAAAAAGTGGTGGTATTGCATTGCAATCATGCCCAGGAACTTGATCTTGAAGTTAAACAAGCTTGTGAGGCCTTGCGCAGCATTGGCTGTCATTTGCTCAATCAGACTGTGTTGTTGAAGGGCATCAATGATGCCTCCCAAGTGTTGGCAGATTTAAGTCAGGCCTTATTTAACATTGGGGTGATGCCTTATTATTTACATGTGCTAGACAAGGTTTTAGGGGTTGGCCATTTTGATGTCTCTTTCGAACGAGCACGGGCACTGTACACGCATCTACAAAGCCTTTTGCCAGGATACTTATTGCCACGTTTGGTAACAGAGGTTGCGGGGAAGCCTGCTAAAACCTTACTTATTTAATCTTCTTTAAAGAGCTTTAATAGCCTTTCTTGAGCACCATACTTAGAGCTGGTTAATTGCTTATAGCTACCATCACTTTGCATCTCCCACGTGTTGCTGTGATCTTTGATATAATTTTTGATAATTTCTTGTTTGATGCGTTTTTGACAGATTTTATCTAGAATAGGAAACATGATTTCAATTCTATGATATAAATTTCTTTCCATCAGATCTGCGCTTGCGCAATAAAATCGTTCATCAAGACCAATACGGAAATAAAAAACGCGATGATGTTCTAAAAAACGACCAATAAAAGAAAGCACTTTGATGTTATCTGAAACGCCCACAACCCCAGGTTTCAAGCAACACACCCCCCGAACCAGCAAGTTTATTTTCACCCCCGCCTGTGAGGCTTTATATAAAGCTTGAATGGTTATTTTATCGGTTAGGCCATTTATTTTGAGCATGATTTCTGTTTCCTGCCCAGCTTTAGCGGCAGTGCTGCATTGCTCAATGAAATGTAAAAGTGTTTTGTGCAGGGTAAAAGGTGCATGGCTTAGTGCCTTTAATTTTACAACTTTTCCTAGGCCGGTCAGTTGCTGAAAAATAATTTGTACATCATAGGCAATGGCAGGCTCGCAAGTTAACAATCCTAAATCGGTATACCTTTTTGCTGTTTGTTCATGATAATTGCCGGTACTCAGATGCACATACCTCTTTAATTTACCATGGGTTCTTTTAACCACCAAAGTCATTTTTGCATGGGTTTTAAAACCCACAACGCCATACAGCACCAATACCCCTGCTGCATGCAGACGATTGGCTAGTTTCAAATTGGATGCCTCATCAAATCTTGCCCGTAATTCAATCACGGTAGTAACTTCTTTCCCAGAATGTGCAGCATCTACTAGTGCATCTACAATGACGGATTCTGAGTCGGTACGGTACAGTGTTTGGCTGATGGCCAATACATTGGGATCAGTTGCAGCTTGCCTTACAAAATCAATCACTAAATTAAAACTTTGATAAGGGTGGTGTAATAAGATGTCTTCATGATCTAGTATATTGAACAAGTTACGAGCTGTTTTATTAAAATTTGGATACTGAGCAGAAAAAATTGGGTAGGATAAATCTGGTCTATTAATGCTGTTCATCACGCTTAAATAGCGAATGAAATTGACCGGACCATCACAATAATAAGCATCTTCATGGTGTAAATTATATTTTTGTAGCAGAAAGTCTACAATCTCATGAGGACATTTGTGTTCTATCTCAAGTCGAACTGCCTGTCCATAGTGACGTGAAAAAATCTCACTTTGGACCGCCTTTGCTAAATCCTCAATTTCTTCTTCTCTTAAAAATAAATCACTGTTGCGGGTTAAGCGAAAGGAATAACAACCACTGATTTCCATGCCTGGAAATAATCGGTTGATTTGAGTTTTTATTATTGAAGAAAGATAAACAAAAATATGCTCATCACCACACAATTCAGAGGGTAGATGAATCATACGTGGTATGGAACGTGGCGCATGTACCACTGCATAATTGATATTTCTATCAAATGCGTCTTTCCCACTTAAGGAAATGATGAAATTTAAGCTTTTATTGATTAGCCGAGGCAAAGGATGCGCTAAATCTAAAGCAATAGGGCTGATAACAGGTAATATTTCATTTTTAAAATAGTGTTTTGCCCATAAATGTATGTCATCAGACCAATGAGCGATGTCTAAAAAATGGATGTTTTCTTTTTTAAGGGCGGGTAATAATTGTTTATTAAATATGGAGTACAATTGCTCACTTAAGGCATGGGCTTTTTGACTTATTTTACTAAAAACCTCATCAGCCCTTAAGCCATCAATGGATAACTTGCCTGGTGAGAGCGCTATTTTTTCTTTTAAGCCAGCCACTCGTATTTCAAAAAATTCATCTAGGTTTGAACTACAAATACTTAAAAATCTCATCCGTTCTAATAAAGGCACATTTTCATCATTAGCCAACATAAGAACACGCTGATTAAAGGCTATGGCTGAAAATTCTCTGTTCATATAATAATCTGGGTTGTCTAATGTTTGCTCCATAATGCCGCTCCAAATTATGTAACTAAGAAAAAACAAACCAATAAAAAAACCATAAAACCCCAAAAAGGTGAGGCATTGAACAAGGCCAAAGCCAGGAAAAAAGCAAGACTTGCCAAGGCAATTGGAATAGAAAAATATGTTTCAAATACACCTGAAGCAACAGAAAAAGTAGCTGCGGCCAATAAGGCCAAGGCACCATATTGAACAGCAATCATAAGTTTATGAATATGAATATTATTGTAGGTTGTAATCCATTGATATCCAACCAAAGCTAACAGTAACCCAGGTAAGTTCAAACACAACAGTGCAAGAATTAAGCCAGCCAACCCTGCAGTTTTATAGCCAATGAGGGCTGCTAATTTTACAGCCGTTAACCCTGGGAATAGAAAACTTGTACCCAGCATACTAATGAATTCTTCCTTACCTACCCAATGTCTATAAGTAACAGCCTCATATTCCAGTAATTTTAACATGGAATTACCACCACCTAAGGATATAATTCCGATTTTACCAAAGCTGTATATAATGTTTAGAATGGTTTTTATCATGTGGCAATCTTCTTCAAAAAACAGGGGTAGTCAATGAACACTTGTTTTCCCATTAAATGTGCACACACTGTCTCAACCAAACATAGGCTACGACCTTCAACGCAGGCACTCATATAAAAGCCACCACCAACTTCAAGCCGTGCAATCTCAAGTTTTATCTTGGGAATTGTGTGAAATTTATAAATATAGGCTTCCTTTGTAACAGGGACCACAGCTGCAGTATGCGCTTTGACTTTAATGGTGTTTAAAAAGACTACATCGCAAGACTTTGCATAATTTTCAGGCTCATCTAAATTTATTTTAGATGCAAAACCGGTGGCAATAGATGATTGTTTAACCATTGGTTTATAGAGTAATTGATTACGTCTGGATTTAACATTATAAGTATCATCTGGAAATAGATAATAAGTATCTTCTCTAACTTTATATTTGTATTTTTCAATTTTTAAAAGATCTGGCTCAAGTAAATTTAAAATAACAACCTGTTGTTCTGGCCAAAAAACCCGTGCCTCCCATTTTATGGTTTCTTTTTCATAGGCCTTGAGGGATTCTATAGACCAGGGAGTTTGTAGCTTAAATGCAAAATTCCAAATCAGACTTCGTACCATAATTTTTTACTCATAACAAAAAAGTAAGCAAAACATGACTGGGTGGCTTTTTTGTCTTAAATACCCTTATTTATAGGGGTGACCTTGCCCGTATAATGAGTATATACTGTCGCGTCCATTCTGCAAATCATTGAAATTAAAAAGGAAGGTGCTTTTATGGCTATCGTGTTGTTTTTACTTTATCTAATTTTCTCTTTAATAGTACTTTATAAGTCTTTAAACCCTTTGGCCTGGGAATTGGGCAGCGTATTTTACTTAATCATCGCAACTTTTTATGTAGGCATGCCCTGGATTGCAGATGTTCTTTTATGGTTATTTTTCATTGTAATTTTCATGGTGATACAGGTAGAGATTGTACGACAGTTTTTGGCAGACGTTTTCTATAAAAGAGCAAGGACGAGTATACCTACCCTTTCTAAAACTGAAGAAGAAGCTTTGAATGCTGGAGACACTTGGCTTGAGCAAGACATCTTTAGAGGTCAGCCAGATTGGAATAGGTTAGATACTGTAGCCACTCAATTGACTGCAGAAGAGCAGTCCTTTATTGACAATGAAACTCAAACCCTATGTGGACTGTTAGATGAGTGGAAAATAAACCAAGCACATGATTTATCGCCCATGGTTTGGGATTACCTAAAAGAAGCTGGATTTTTTGGGTTGGTTATCCCTAAACAATTTGGTGGCAAAGGATTTTCAGCTCGTGCGCATTCAGATATTGTCATTAAAATCGCCAGCCGATCTGGTGTTGCAGCGGTAACTGTGATGGTGCCTAATTCTTTAGGACCAGGGGAACTTATCAATTATTACGGCACGCAAGGACAAAAGGACTATTATTTACCCCGCCTTGCAACAGGTGTTGATGTCCCTTGTTTTGCTTTAACTGAGCCAGGTGCAGGCAGCGATGCTACCTCTATTCAATCAGAAGCCATTGTAGTTAATAAAAAGATTGAAGGAAAATCTGTTTTAGGCTTAAAAATTGTACTGGATAAACGTTGGATAACCTTAGCACCGATTGCGACTTTGATTGGGGTTGCTGTCAATTTAAAAGATCCAGATAACTTATTGAAGGGAGAAGGTTCAGAAGGGATCACCTGTGTGTTAATTCCTCGAGAAACAGCAAATTTAGTGATAGGAAATCGACACTTACCAGGCAACCAGGCCTTTATGAACGGTACTGTCCGTGGTAAAGATATTTTTGTACCCATCACCACAATCATCGGTGGACAACAAAAAGCTGGTTGCGGTTGGCAGATGTTGGTTGAATGTTTGTCTATAGGTCGGTCTATTTCTTTACCAGCCTTAGCTACGGCTTCATCGTCTGTATCTTATGTAACCACCGGTGCCTTTGCCCGTATTCGCCGACAATTTAATGTTGAAATAGCACAATTTGAAGGTGTTGCCGAAAAACTTGCTGAAATCGCAGGTTTGAATTATCTCATCAGCGCCACGAGATTATTAACTTTAGCAGCTGTAGATGCACATAAAAAGCCTTCAGTGGCCTCAGCAATAACCAAATATTTTAATACCGAATTAGCCCGTATTGTGGTGAATGATGCCATGGACGTTCATGCAGGCAGTGCGGTGGTTGTGGGCCCTCGTAATTATCTATCCAATTTTTATCAAGGCGTTCCCATCTCAATAACAGTGGAAGGCGCAAATATCATGTCAAGAAACTTGTTGATCTTTGGGCAAGGTTCCATGGCCTGCCATCCTTTCATTAGAGACGAATTTTATGCGGTGGCTAAGGAAGATAAACAGACCTTTAGACGGTTGATCTGGCAACATATTAATTATTTTATGCATAATTTTGCCAAAGCCCTGTGCTCAGCTTGGACAGGTGGTTTGTTTATAAGTGTTCCAAATCGTCCTATGAAGGCCAATTATAAAAAACTTGCGCGTTTAAGCTATACCTTTGCCTGGCTTGCAGACCTTGCTCTGATTTATCTTGGAGGTGATTTGAAACGTAAAGAACGTTTGTCAGCTCGTTTAGCAGATGGTATGTCCTATCTATATATGGCTATGGCAGCCTTACATCAAGTACATTTAAATAAGGATGGGGCTGATGAGCAATTACATGCGCAATGGGCAGTGTCCTATTGCTTTTATCATGCACAAAAGTCAATGATGGCTTTTTGTAAAAATTTTCCCTCTAGATTTCTGGGTGTTTTTATGCAGCTGGTTTGTTTCCCTTTTGGACAAACAATGACCTACCCCTCTGATAAATTGGATCAAAGGTTAGCCCGACTTATGACCTCAAATAATCAATACCGTGAAAAGTTAAAACAATTTATCTACTTAAGTGGTGATCCTAAACAAGCCGTTGATAGAATGGAAGACACCTTGCAAAGGATTATCGAAAAAGATATTCTCATTCAGAAGGTTCCTGATTTAAAAAGATTCAAGCATGCCAAATTGAAAGAAAGACTAATACAAAAAGTTGAAAAAGGCGAATTAGAGCAACAGGAGATGGACCAGATTCTTGAGCTTGAGCAATTAAGATGGGATGCGCTTTTAGTGGATGAATTTTCCTTTGAGTCCATGAAAAAACAAACTTTTGATTCTGTCATTGATAAAATGAAATCACCATTTATGTAAATTTACAAACTTTTAACAGTAAATTGAGTGATTAGTTGGATGTAAAAAATACTGTTTGCTATAATTAACCCTATTATGTGCTTGTAATATTTAGTGAGACGATGAGCTATGCGTACCAAAATTATACTTCCCTTGAAAGATCAAATTTTAAAAGCTATGGAAGTAGGAGAGACTTCTATTGAAGCCTCTGAATACTTAGTAGAACAATTTAAAAAAATTGTTGCTAAGGCCAAAATGACTAACAAAGCTGGGGATATGATTTCACGTTTAGAGGATTATGCAGAAATTGTTAAATTGAGACTCCATGATACAGGTAGCGCTTGGACCGGTGAACAACCATCTGAATCTAATTTTAAAAATATGCAAAACAATTTGGCTACTCAGGCTGCTGAGATATTAATTGAACAAGGCCTTGAAGAAGGGCTACAATTAGACATTGTAATTGATGATTCATCAAGCTTACTTCGAGGTTATTCTCATGTCTAAAAAACCCTTGGAAAGCACAAAAGTGGAGCAGCTTGATATTTTGTTTAATGCTTGGCTTGCAAGTAAAAACATCATCAGTTTAGAAGGTACGCTGTACCAGTGCAATGTCGATGGAATCATCAAAGAGGACAAAGAGGGAGGTTTAAAAGTACATCCAGAAAGTTTTAGGGCTTTGCTTGAGGATCCAAAAGAAGGCTATGAAGCTTATCTAAGGGCCAAGGGTATTCCCAGTATCAATATACGTCAACATATCCTTCCCACTGAGAGAACTCAGACACAAACAGTTCCTGATAAAGTCAGTGAAAAGCCTGTTACACCCGCTCAGACCCAGGATATTAAACCAACACAGCCAGAACTGCCAGAAGGATCAGAAACAGATTCCAAACAAGGGCCTGGAACAGCTGGTTAATAAGAAGAATCGAAATAAAAAAACTCTATGCTGGACAATTAGATTAAATTATGTCTTTTTTATACAATTTATCTAACAAGGTCTAATAGATTGTTTAAAAGTTTTTGATATTTTGAACAAACTCATTTGCAGCTTTAAGCCGTATAGGCGAGCCTATATCAAACCAACAACCAGCATGGAGGCTACCGGTTATTTTTTTTTCTTGAGCATGTTTACGTAGTAAAGGGAGCATGGAAAAACGTCCTGGCTTGTTGAAATCGGTAAATACCTTGGGATGGTAACAAGCTATCCCTGAAAAGGTGTATACACAGTTGGTGTTGGTTACACAGTGATTATCCATCAAACCAAAATCGCCTGGATGGTTCAGACCTGGATTATTTTTTACCAAAATCAAGTGAATCAAATCAACAGTGTTTAAATCCAGCAGACGAAAATCAAAGTCGGTGTATATATCAGCATTTACAGTTATAAATGGTTCCTTTCCAAGTAAAGGCAGCGCTTTAGTAATACCGCCTCCTGTTTCAAGCCCACCTGGCGGCTCGGGAGAGTAAACAATTTGGATACCAAACTTTGTACCATTTCCTAAATATTGGCGGATTTGCCCCCCAAGATATGCATGATTGATGATGATGCGGTTAAATCCTGCTCCAGCCAACTTGTTAATATGATGTTCAATTAAAGGCATCTTGTTAACTGGACAAAGCGCTTTAGGAAGGCTATGTGTTATCTCTTTTAACCGTTCTCCGCGTCCTGCGGCTAAAATCATTGCTGTTTTCATGGTAATTGTACTCGCATTTTTAAAAAATCATGAAAAGCATGTAATTCTTCATATGTTTTCGTACATTCAAGAACGTACTTCAATGTCAATGGTAAATGCTTAAGATAACCTGGTTTATCATCACGCAAATACAGCCGACTAAAAACACCAAGTATTTTAATATGTCTTTGTAACCCGCACATATCAAAAGCACGAATAAATTCGGCCAAATCATAATGCTTGCAATAGTGGCTATTTGTAAAAAAATAGCGCACCAAGCTCAGTACTTTTTCTCTAGGCCAACCGATATAACAATCTTTTAGCAAAGAAACCAAATCATAGGCAAATGGACCTCCCATGGCGTCTTGAAAATCAATGACACCTAAAGATGCTTCATCCTTTAGCATTAGATTACGAGAATGATAGTCTCGATGGATAAAAACTTGGGGCTGTTCTGCTATATTGCTGGCCAATTGTTGGAAGGTCTGAGATATAAAGTGTTGTTCATATTCGTCCAAGTGTAAGCACAGGTATTGTTTGAAAAACCATTCAGAGCATATGTTCATCTCAGAAAGCATGAAAGATATATCAAAGGTCGGAATATTTTGTATGGGGCAATTTTGAAGTTTTAGTAAAATATTGATAGCCTCTTTATAATAGAAGTCTGCTGTTTTCGCATTTAATTTTTCTAAAAGAAGGGTATCGCCTAAGTCGCTTAATAATAAAAAACCTTGTGGGATATTCTGTGCATAGATTTCTGGCGTTATAATGCCTGCCTGTCTTAATATATTTGCAATGGTCACAAATGGTTCCATGGTTTCTTTATCAGGAGGGGCGTCCATGACAATTTGAGACACGCCCTCATACTCAAGACGTTTATAAGATCTAAAACTGGCATCCCCAGGAAGAGGATACAGTTTAAATTTTTTATTATTGGTTAGGGTTAGCAACCAGTCTTTGAGTGCGTTTTCTCTTTCATGCATGTTATACTTCCCATCTTTCTGATATTTCAACATGCGTATAATAAGGCATTTTGTTGCTTGTGAATATTAAGTTTTATATGTTCAAACAATTTATTACTGTTAGCCTCTGGCAGAAAACAGCACCCTTCCCATTTCTAAAAAATAGCCCTTTGTTTCAATGGGTTTTAAGTTGCCTTAGCCTCGTCATACTTGTATTATCTTTATTAAGTTATCAAAGTCATGCCTTTTCACAAATTGTTGTTGAACCTATCAGAGCCTGTGTAATAGCAAGAGAGGTGAATTTAGATGACAGTCTCAGAGCTCATATAGCCAATTGTTTAGGTTGGGAAGCAGATCCTGCCTGTACCTTATGTTTAGGTTTTTATAAGCCTATTGAAATAACACCCATAGAATCTTCCGAAGCTATCCACATACAAGCAGATGAGGCCTCTTTATATCTGAATGATTGTTCTACCTTATCAGGCAATGTGAACATCCAGCAATCACAAAAAATGATTAATGCTCAAACCGCGAAGATTTACCGTGATGGAAAAACTGGAAAAGTTACAAAAATAGAATTACTCGGAGGGGTACAGTATTTAGAACCTGATAGAATGATGATAGCAAGTAAAGCAATCATTGACCCTGATAATAAAGCTGGTATTACAGAAGATGTCCTTTACCGCTTTAGAACAGAACAGCGGGCTGCGACCTTACCTGCTTGGGGAAGAGCCCGCCTGATACAGCGTTTTGCAAATCAAGATTGGCTCATGAGGCAGGCTACTTACACAACCTGTGCCCCACAGGATAAATTCTGGGATATACAGGCTGATTCAATTACCCTTGATAATGCAAATGCCCGTGGTGTTGCCAGGAATGCAAAATTACGGATTCATGAATGGCCTATTTTATACGCACCCTATTTAAGTTTCCCCACAAGTAATGAAAGAAAGTCAGGTTTTCTCATGCCCTTGATAGGTTATTCCAATATTGGAGGTATGGATTTAGGACTGCCTTATTATTGGAATATTGCACCCAACCAGGATGCTACCTTTTTACCTCACCTGTATACAAAACGTGGCTTTATGGCGGGGGGCGAATATCGATTTTTAACCTCTAACAGCTCTGGTATATTCAATGGCACTTTTCTTCCTCATGACACCGCTTATGCTGATTTTTTACACGAAAATGAAGGTGCAAACCCCGCCCTACAAGGCAATTCCACCAATCGCTGGTCATTTGGAATACTAGAATCAACCAGCTTTAGCCCCAATTTACATTTTAATGCATCTATTCAGCGGGTATCAGATGATTATTATTTACAAGATTTTAGTACAAATTTAGCCTTGATAACGCAAAGGCAATTATTACAACAAGCTGATTTAACTTATACGAATGACCATTGGATTGTACGGGGCATGGGACAAGGCTATCAAACCTTGCATCCACTAAACGAAAGCTTTATTTCAAACGTGTATTCTCGCTTGCCGCAAGTCATGGCTCAAGGTTTTTACTACGATTTACCTGGGGGCGCTCAGTTCGATGTGGTAGGTCAATATGATCAATTTCGGTGGCCGAGTGATCCTTGGGAACTGGTACCTACCCAAATGCCACAAGGGCCTAGGCTACATATTAATCCAGCCTTATCATTGCCTATCAACAAGTCTTGGGCTTATTTTACGCCTTCTGCTGAATTTGTTGAAAATTATTATCAAGTACAAAACAACCTGTATGATCCGAATAATATCCTTTACCCTGCGGTATTTAACCAGCCCTTTTTCCGGTTTAGCACTGACAATCTAAATCAAAAAAATGCAAGTTTTAATCGTTTCATTCCTCGTTTCAGCATGGATAGTGGCTTAATTTTTGAACGTGACACCCATGTCTTTGGTGATGCCTTTATCCAAACACTTGAGCCTAGATTATTTTATTTGTATGTACCTTACCAAAACCAAACCCTTATTCCTGTGTACGATTCTGGATATATGATTTTTAATTTTGATCAATTATTCAGAACCAACCGCTTTTCTGGCTTTGACCGCATAGGTGATGCCAATCAGTTAAGTTATGCAGTAACAACCCGGTGGTTGAATTCAGAAAGTGGGGCAGAACGTGCTAATTTTTCCATTGGGTTAATAAGTTACTTTTCAAAAAGAAAGGTTACCTTATGTCAAAGTATCAGTGGCAATTGTTTGGATAATCCCTTGACCTTTGGTTATACTCCACCAAATGTAGGCCTATCTCCTATAGCTACTCGTGGTGTTTATTATATAAATCCTGCCTGGGGGCTAACAGGTGATTATGTATGGGATACTGCTACCCGCAGTACTAATAATTCCAATTTGAATGTTCATTATCAGCCTAATCCCAGGGAAATTATTAATTTTGGCTACAGCTATTTGGTGAATGGAGATACAACTAGAGTACGTGGTATAAATGAGCTCCAAAACAATGCCCTTCATCAGGCAACCTTTGCCTATGCTTGGCCTTTAAATGACCAATGGAGTTCGGTCGGGGTTTATAGCCATAACATCAGTAAAAACTACAGCATGATGTCATTGGGTGGGGTTCAATATGAAAGTTGTTGCTGGGCTATGAGGCTGCTGGCAGGGCGAACCTTTCAAAGTCTAGACGAAACTTTTCAGCCAAGATACAACAGCAATATCTATTTCCAGATTTTATTAAAGGGCTTAGGCTCAGTTGCTACAAGTGATCCAGCTTCTATTTTGCATACTTTTATACCGGGTTATGATGATTTGTTTCATCATTAATGATGTAAGTTGTTTGTACTTTGCTAAATAGTTATTTATAATTTGCACACTCGCTTTACAATAGGAAGGTTTAACCATGATCTATGGAGATTTAAATATGTTAAAAAAGATGGCATTGGTATACCTACTATTTACAGGCATTGTCTTTGCGCAATCCAGACAAATGTTGGATAAAGTAGTCGCTGTTGTTAATGATGGTGTCATTACTGCCAGTGAACTGAACGCCCAAGTTGAATTGTCTAGAAAGCAAATCATGGCTCAAAACATGCAAGTACCTGAAGAAAATGTTTTGCGTAAGCAAGTATTACAACACTTGATAGATGTAGATATCCAATTACAAATAGCTAAAAAAAATGGCATTTCAGTTGATGATCTTGAGCTAAATAAGGCTATTGAACATATTGCTGAATCAAACAAAATAAATGTTACTAAATTACGGGAGGAAATTGTTAAACAAGGACTCACTTGGGAACAATATAGACACAATATCCGCAAAGAAATTATAATTACGCGCCTACAACAAAAATCAGTTGGTAAAGAGGTTGTGGTCACTAATGAACAGGTAGATGATTATTTAAAAACACCAACCAACCAAGATACCTCTTCATTCACCTATCATTTACAGAATATTGTAATCCCCTTAAATGAAGAGCCAACGCCCGAACAATTAATCAAGGCAAAAAAAATTGCTACCGACTTGTTGGCCAAAATAAAAAAAGGCGAGGATTTCAGCCGTTTAGCTATTGAACAATCCAGTGGTGAATTTGCCTTAGAAGGCGGGGATCTAGGCGAAAGACATTTAGCAGAACTGCCAGAGATATTTTCTACTAAGGTTGTTACTATGAAAGCTGGTGAAGTCGTCGGTCCATTGCGTACCGGTAATGGTTTCCAATTGATTAAATTAATTGCTAAAAGTGGAGATAACTTACGTCACATCATTACCCAAACACACGTAAGGCATATACTTATCAAACAAGATGCCAGTATGCTCCCATCGGAATCACTCAACCAAGTTAATAATATGTATCAACAATTAAAATCTGGGAAAGATTTTGCACTTATGGCTAAACAATATTCTGTTGATGTGGTAAGTGCCTCCAAAGGCGGTGATTTGGGTTGGGTTAATCCCGGCCAATTGGTTCCTGAATTTGAAAAAGCGATGAATGATTTGCCTCTCCACTCAATAAGTCGACCCATCAAAACCCAATACGGTTGGCATCTTATTGAAGTAATGGAGCGCAAAGAAAAAGATGACTCTATTGCATTTAAAAAACAACAGGTTAGACAGTTTTTGCAGCAACGTAAATTTGCTGAAGCTGTACAAAATTGGCAACAGCACATTCGAACCGATGCCTACATCAATATAATTGAGAAATCAATCGCATGAAACCACTACTTATAAGTAGTGGAGAACCAGCAGGGATAGGGCCTGATCTTTGTTTGGATTTAGCAAAGTATGCCTTACCTGTGGTTGTTTTGGGAGATCTCAACTTATTAAAGCGTCGTGCCAGGGATCTCAATTTAAACATTCATTTTCTAATGTATGAACCTAATCAGCCCTTAAAATTAGAAATAGGATGTTTAACTGTTCTGCCACTGACTTGCTCAAGTCCAATCTATACAGGCCAATTGAATCCTGACAACGGCAGTTATGTGCTGGAATTATTATCTAAGGCAGCTTTACTTTGCAAGCAAGGTGAATTTTCAGCTCTTGTTACGGCCCCTGTCCATAAAGCCAATATCAATGCTGCTGGCATTCCATTTACAGGGCATACCGAGTTTTTCGCAAATTATTTTGGCGTAAATACAGTGGTTATGATGTTAGCCTGCGAACAAATGAAAGTAGCTTTAGTCACAACTCATATACCCTTAGGCCAAGTCCCAGCAGCCCTATCTATTCCCTTAATCAAAGATGTCATTACTCAGCTGAACCATTCCTTAATTACAGATTTTGGAATTGATAACCCAAAAATTAAAGTAGCAGGCCTTAATCCACATGCTGGCGAATCAGGATACTTAGGTCATGAAGAAATACAAACTATCAACCCAGCGCTAGCGATTCTTAAAAAAGAAGGAATTCAAGTTGAAGGACCATTACCAGCAGACACCATGTTTATTCAAAAAAACTGCGATGCTTATGTGGCTATGTATCATGATCAAGGTTTACCAGTATTGAAGTATGCAGGTTTTAGCCAAGCAGTTAATATTACACTAGGTTTGCCCATAATACGTACTTCTGTAGATCATGGAACGGCATTAGACTTAGCAGGCAAAGGTTTAGCTAACTCTGGAAGTCTTTTAGCTGCAGTCAATTCTGCAATTCAAATGGCACAAAAAAGGAAGCTTAGTGTCTAAAATAAGCTTAATTGCAGTATTGGATGAATTCAATGGAATAGGTTTAAATAATAAATTATTATGTCATCTTCCAGCAGATCTTAAATATTTTAAAAAAATAACACTTGGAAAGCCAGTCATTATGGGGCGAAACACATTCCAATCTATTGGAAAACCTTTACCGGGTCGTACAAATATTGTTTTGAGCTCTAGCATATCAAACCTTCCAGGCGTCATTATGTTTAATTCTCTAGAAGGCGCATTAGTATCTTGTGATAAATATCAAGAAATTATGATAATAGGCGGCGCAAATTTGTACAAACAATCTTTAGGAATAGCAGATCGTTTATACATCACCAAAATTCATCATCATTTTAAAGCGGATGTGTTTTTTCCATCAATAGATGAAGCCGTGTGGACATGCCAAAGCATGGATTATCGCCCACATGATGATGAAAATATTTATGATGTGACTTTCTACATGTACGATAGAGTGTCAAAATAACCAATCTTAGTACTACATAAAAAAACAAAACAATGCGTATTTAATTAAAAAAAGTAATTGACAGTAAAAGAGAAAGCTGTAGAATACGCATCCTACGCCGCGAAGGGCAGAGTTCATTAAAAAGATAGAAGACAAACTGTGTGGGCGCTTTGATGAATAAGAGTGCTTAAAAGATGTAGAAGTAAAAAGTAGTAAGAAGTCAGTATTCTGACGG
>JACCWN010000054.1 GCA_013697625.1 Legionella sp. | reverse complement strand
AAATTCAAGCGGTTCTTTGAGGAGCATTCCTTCTCTCATCAATAAAATGCGCGCAAACTTATCACAATGGTGAGTGGCATAAAAGAGGGGTGGTAGTCAAATTAAAAAACTTGAGGATCGAGTAATAGATAATTTAACGTTTAGTACATATAAATTAAAGAAAGTGGTTTTTAGGATTCCCCTTATCACGCTCAACTTATAAATAGTCAGATATTATTTTTAAAATCCAATCTACAGACTAGATTTTAAAAACCCTGATTTATTATTCAGGTTTTCAGGTGGCTGCATTAAAGTCAATGCATGTCGTACCGCTCCTTCTGCCAAAATAGCCGTGGTATCAAGAGTAAGCATCCCGCAATTTTCCCTGTTCAAAACTAAAGGTAATTCTGTACATGCAAGTGCAACACCATCGCAACCCCTTACTTTTAGTCTTTCTGTAACGGCTAATAAGGCATCTAATGTTTTTGATTTAATATTACCTGTCGGAATTAATTCTTCAAAAATTGCTTTCTGAACAATGCCCTGATCATCTTGAGAAGGAATAATTTCCTCTATATTGTGCAAGTGTAATTGGTTTTGATATAGATGATCAGCCATAGTCCATCGAGTTCCAAGAATACCAACTTTTTTTAAGTTTTGGCGGTGGCATTCTGCTGCAACCATATCGAGCATAGAGAGAACAGGAATGGTGGCTCTATTTTTGATATTATCGATAACCTTGTGTACAGTATTTGCTGGAATAATGACAAAATCAGCTCCACCTTTAGCTAAAGTTTCTATGGATTCAATCAGTCTATCTTCAACTATTTCCCATTGGCCGTGATTTTGAGCATGATGGGTTGGACCAAAATTTGGTTGATGCAAAATAATATTAGGATGGTGATGATGCTCAAAAAAGCCATGCGCTTTTTGATTGATTTTATTTATACAATCAATAGCTCCAGGAATGGTTACCCCTGCAACACCTATAGTTGGTACTTTTGTCATATGAATTGACCGCTTATTACAATTTGCCAAGAAAAAGTTGCGCTGCCTCATTCTATTCTTCCTTTTTCAATTTCCAAATTAATTGATAGAAAATGACTATCAGCAAAAAACTACAAGTCAAAATGGTTATTATCATTGGAGTAATCGTATCATGCTCAAAGAATTGCAAAATTAACCCACAAATACCTCCCAAGGCCATTTGAATAAAAAAGAATAACCCCGATGCAGTACCTGCAATCTTTGGGAATGGTTGCATAACCGCAGCCTGTGTGCAAGGAATAATAATTCCAACACCTAACATAATGATGATCATTGGTAGTATGAGGCTTATCCCCTTTAGCGGTAAAAATATATTCAAGATTGTTAACAACAAAGCCCCCGATAAACAGAAAATTATTGCAATAAAAATTAATTCATCCCAACCCACTTTATTAGCAAAGTATTTTGTAATTTGAGTTCCAGCCAAATATCCTAAAACAACAATTGAGAATAATACGCCAAAAATAATGGAGTTAAACCCGAGTGTTTTTTGTAAAAAAAATGGGGATTCCAAAGTAAATGCAAAATAATCACACCAAGCCAAACCAATAGTAAGACTATATCCAACAAAAAATCGATTAGCAATCAATAACTTGTAATACCCAAGTAAAATTTTTAAAGTCATAGGGCGGGTTTCTATATCAGACTCGCTAAGCTGTTGTTTGCTAATTATAAGAACGATAAGAGAAAAAAAACCGAGTATATAAAAAGCACTCTCCAACCGAAAAAAGCCTGTGATGTACCACCTAAAATTGGGATGAGAAGTGGGCAAATAGCCATGGCTGCTGAAAGATGCGAGAGAATTTTGATTTGCTTTTCTCGGCAATAAGCATCCTTAACCATTACTCTTGCAATGACCGTCCCACAGCATCCACCGAGCGCTTGAAAAAATCGAGCTATGATAAGAGAAATAATCGAGGTAGATACTGCACAAGCAAGAGTGGCAACAAGATAAATAATCAACCCATACATTAAAACACGCTTTCTTCCAAGTATGTCAGATAGAGGGCCTGCAATTAACATTGACAAAGCATAACCAAACATAAATATTGTAAGCGTCATTTGCAATGAGGTGTCATTAGCTTGTAATTCATCTCCTATATAAGGAAGGGATGGTAAATAAAAATCGATGGATAGCCTAGGCAAAATGACTAAGGTAATCAAAAGAGGGAGCATTAACCACTTTGTCTTGACCATTTAATTTGTCCTCTTTTATC
>JACCWN010000037.1 GCA_013697625.1 Legionella sp. | reverse complement strand
ACCTTTTAATGCCTCAATCGCAACGCGTGCTTTGAATTCTGAACTGAATTTTTTATTAGCCATTTTGAAACCCCTGATACAATAGTTATATTCTACACTACTGTCTCATTTTTGGGGTCCACTACTACATTCATGTGAGGTTGGCTCTGCTTCAACCCACCCTACAGATTAAGCACTTACTAAATAATCTGTTGTAATTACATTGCACTTTTTAGACTGAAAGATAAAATGTTGCTCATATTATTCAACTAAGTTATAATAATTTAACAATTCATTTTTATGGCAGTTCATGATTACCAATGCACAAAGTATACTCAAACTACGCATGATCTTAGAGCGGTACAGAGCGCTGCCTTGGTATAAAAAACTGTGGTTTCGCATCACTGCATGGAAATTATCGGTGGCCTTATCCAGTCTTACCCCAAATGCCTCCACTTTAGAAAAAGTTAAAGAAATATCCGATTTATTGAGTCATTCTTGGTTTTATACTACTGCATTCGGCATATTGAAGGATTTCGATTACACTTTCTTTGCCTCTCACAGGTTAGATAGGGTTTTACCTAATACGGGATTAGGCAATCAATTGCCTCTTTTAAATCCTTTTCTAGATAAAGAGTCTAGGATGAACATAGGACAGTTGAATCATGCTTTTTTTGATCATTATAATTTAGAACGATTAGGCTTTAAATTTTTACAGCATTTAGTTAGAAGGGAGCTCAATCAAGCAAAACAAATGTTAGAGGCTGTGCCTACATTGTTTAAATATAGAGGTAATGTCAAAGATTATTCCAATCGCAAATTCATTGCTATATCAGGTTTTGAATACTCATTATGGGCTTTAGATGGCTTGATGAGCAAGATGATCATAAACTCACTGCCAAAACAGGATCCCCATAATAAATACAGACGTGTTTTGCAATGTCAATATGAAAATTATAAGGGTATTGTATATCAATTAAATAAAGACCTGCCCATCTTAGAACTACATTATGATTTCATAAAACCTATCTCTTTAATGCGAAAATATTGTGATGAATATGATACGCTTACTTACGTTGAACGTTGGAGTCTTTGGTGTCAAACCCTGGGCAAGGAACAACGGTTATTCCCGGTACATGTTGCTTATAACCATTGTATACCTCACGAAAAAGATGCGACAGAAATCTTTGATGAATCCTCTTTGGAAATTATTCATCAAATCCCTTACAAAAATGCTTTATATACTAAATATTCATCTTGGTGGGGATATGATTATTCTTCCTTTGACTCAGGGATACTAGGACATAATGTTGCTGTTGGAAGAAGTGGCGGGCTTATTCATAATAGTGGATTTGGAGCCTTGGTTGTATATAGTGGTGTCGGTTTTTATGATGGTTCAACTATAGAGCATGTGACAAAAGATTTATTAGACTTTAAACAATTGAGTGAGAAATCGCAAAGTGATTTCTACAGTCTTAAAACACTGTTGGGTTCATCAGACTCTTTGGAGCTTAAATTGGATGATTGTCCTTCAAATTTGAAATCAGTTGCTATGCAATAAGTCCTAAGTCTGAAGAGAAAACGGCATTTATGTTTCCAAATCTTCAAACAAGTCCATATAAAAGATCAGTCAATTTATTAAATAATCATATTTAAAGATTTATATAAAAACTCACTCTGAGCCTGAATGCCGTCATCCCGAGCCACTCGGTATTCACTTATGTCATCAGGATAACAGCGAGGGATCTCCGGGATTATCACAGAGCTTGGTGCTATACACGGACATCCCTCGCTGTTGCCCAGACATCAGGCCAGCGTTTGAATGGCTCGGGATGACGGCAATCAAGAATTTAGTGCAAACATGAGTAGAAAAATAAAGCCTATGATTGCAGTAATGCCATGACCAATTGCAAGCCATTTTGGGATGGGTTTCCCAGTGATGTCTTTAAACATAAGCATGGTGCCGCCCATTGTTGCTAAAATAAAGATAATAATACTAACTATTGGTGCAGGTCTAGACAAACAGGCGTAAATAATCAAAAGTATCAGTGCTAGGGCTGCCAGCGGGCCATGTGTAAATGCAACACCCTTTGGGGTATTTTTGTCTTTTAAGATAAAGCTAAGAAGGTATAATCCCAATATGGCGGCTAAAGCGAAGAGTAAAATTGATAAAATTAGCATTGATTTCTCCTATAAGAGGTCTTGTCTGTTTTTAGTTTCTAGATCTAAAACAGCAGGCCCTTCTATTACTTTGCCACTGCAGGTAAAACGACTACCATGACATGGACAATCCCATGTTTTTTCTGCATCATTCCAATTCACCACACATTTCATATGTGTACAAATTGCAGATACAATATGTAAATTATTTTGGGCATCTCGAGATACAGCGCATTTTTCACGATCAATTTCAACAACTTTCCCCTCCCCTATTTTGATATTTGAAAATTTTTCAGATGAAAAAATAGGATAGTCTTTTAGATACTGAATAAAGACATTGAAGTTTTCTTTTATAAAAGAAGGTGCTGATGCCATCGTTTTGCGACGGTTTGGTTTATAAGGTATATCTAGGGAATTGTTTTTTTCTAAGATTAAATCACTGACCAATATCCCCGCTAATGTACCATAAGTTAGCCCATCTGCCCAAAATCCACTTGCCATATAGGTATGCTTTGAGGTTTTACTTGCCATGCCAATATATGGAATGCTATCTGAGGACTGATAATGCTGCGCCGACCATTTATAGGTTATCTCAGAAACTTTGAAATGTCGTCTTAAAAAATTTTCATTTTTTTCAAAATGCTCACTCATATGAGATCCTTGACCTGTTTTATGATGGCTACCTGAAGCCATCAGCAATTCGGGTTCATTGGAAGACATTGGGTGAGTGCAAAGGATAGGAGACTTGCCTCCAAACTCCCAAAAATGTCCTTCAGGATAAAAATTGTCTTTTAAGGTTGCTGAAACCACATAACTGCGGTAAGGCGCTATAAAAAATTGTGTAGTATTCATGCCAATAGGCGTATGGGTTGCAATAAATACTTTTTTTGCAACAACTTTCCCATGATCTGTTTGTAAGGTACAAAACTCTTTTTCATCCATATTTACTACACGTGTATTTTCAAATATCAAGCAGCCTTTGCTGGAGAGCATTGAAGCCATTGAAATCACGTATTGCATTGGATTGAATCGAGCTTGATCAACCATTACAGCAGCTTTTTTTACCTTAATGCTTAAAGGAAGCTCACTTATATAATCTATTGAGAAGCCCATCTCTTTGTATAACTGTATTTCTTTTTCAAGTAGAGAGTCATTGTCTACTGAGGTGTATGCATACCAGGGCCTTCTGAAAAATTGGCAGCTTATACCATATTCTTGAATATTTTTTTCTATGATATCAATGGCAAATTGTCGTGAATGAGCAATTATTTTTGCAGTAGAAAAATCAAATTTTTCTACTATTTTTTGATAAGAAGGTCCAACAGCTACGTAAAGATTGCCCGTAGAATTCCCAGTAGTTCCACTGCCAACAGTGTAGGCTTCGATAACTGCTACTTTTTTTCCAGCCTTTATTAATTGATTGGCTGCTGTAATGCCTGTTATACCACCACCGATGATTGCTACATCTACTTCAATATCCCTTTCAAGCGCGGGGTAATCAACATCCCTCTTACTTATAGCATTCCATAATGATATAGGGTTCATAGTTTACCTCCTCCTTGAGGGCTGAATATTTAAAAACTGTTAATGACAAAAAAAATGTAATGAAAATGTACCAAATAACTTTGTAACTCGTTGAAAACTGAACATTATTACATACAGCTGCAATGAACTGCAAATACAAACATTGTTTCAAGCTATTTTTATTTTTTCTATCCTGTCTACCTATTAGAAATGTTCATAAAGGGATTGATAGAACCTCTTTGAAAAAGGTCAGCCTTGATTTTAACCAGACAGTGAATTCAAAGAATGGTTTTGGTCATATTTCATTTCTAAAAGCTGTGCTTGAACCATTGGAGATTGTGATTGCAATTTTTTGAAAAAAGTCAACTCAGTTTTGATGGCTTTACCAATGACATTTACTTTCGCTCGATTTTCATTGAGTTCCAATAAAGGATGCTCGCTATGGGCTCCTTCTATGACATTATTGACTTCTTGAAAATTTTTTATTTTTTGCTTAATTTCGCCTATTTCAATTAGAAGGTTTTTAGAAAAAGAGCCTGAAAGCACGTGGTTTTCAAAACGTTTCGGATAGTCTGCATCAAAATGAATAAATTGAGGAATATCTATAATACATATAGTCATGAGAAGTGCAAAAGTAACCGTTAAAACAATTATAGAGGTTAACCATACAATAAGAATTAAGGGTATAATGTTATATATCGTAAGAACAAACACACTTAAAGCACAAAAAAAGCATAAAGCAATCGGTATTCCTGCATAAAGCCAATATCTTTCCACTGCCTCTAGATCCAAGTCATTAAATCTGCATATTCTTATCGCACCTTTGTTTGAGATTTCAGTCTCAAGACTCTGGAGAAAAAGCTCTAATAAAAAAATAATGTAGGAGATTTCTTCAAAAAAGGAGGAGCGCTGTTGGCGGTGTCATTTAAAGTGTGTAAGTAGCGCGGGGAAAATTTCTTTACGATCTGAATAAATCAAACTACACGCCTAATCTCTCATACTCACTCCGTGGTGTCAAAATATTTTTTTATAAAAAAAT
>JACCWN010000036.1 GCA_013697625.1 Legionella sp. | reverse complement strand
AGTTGAATGAGTTAGTATAAAATTAAATCGAGGGGAATCAAGAATAAATAAAAATATCTTATAAAGTAGGTGTTGATCAAATATTAAACGCTGGGAACATTGGCGGGGGCTGTGCATAGAACCCCATAAAGGAGTACTTTTCCATTTCCCTCCTCCCCAACCCTCATCCCGCGAAGAATATTATCATATGACTCAAACTTCTAGCACGGGAGAGGGGGCAGTTCGAAGTAAACTGAAAAATCTGTGCTCAGATTAAGATTGTGAAGACTTCAAAAAAACTTTAGGGACCTTACCTAATTTATTTTACTAACTTCAAAGCTGGTTTCCTACCTGTAACTGTATTGGAGGGATCCGTATGTGGTGGTGGATCGCCATCTTCATCGGTTTCGTCAGCTGAAAAAGCAATGCCTCTGCCATTTTCTTTAGCATAAATTTCAAGGATGGATTTGGGGGTAATGAAAATTTGTTCTACTTTTCCAGAAAAACGGGCTGTAAAAACGACTCTATCATTTTCCAATAAAAGTCCACGGGTTGCTGTGGGGGAAATATTTAATACAATAAGTCCATTGCGTACATGTTCTTGAGGCACTTGGATACCCGGAAAAGATGCATCCACAAGAACATAGGGGGTTAACTTATTATCTACTATCCAATCATAAAAGGCACGAATCAGATAAGGTTTATTAGAAGTCATTGACATATTAAGCAGCTCTTAATTGTTTCTCAGCATCCGTTAAACTTGCTTGAAAGGAGTCACGTTTAAAGACCCGCTGCATATACGCAGTTAACCCAGCAAATTTGGAACCAATTTCTATATTTAATTTTGGTAAACGCCATAATAAGGGTGCTAAAGCACAGTCTAATAATGAGAATTCGTCACTAAGAAAATAGTTTTTATCCGCAAATACTGGATCCAGACTGGATAAACTTTCAAACAAATTACCCCGTGCTTCATCAGAATTATTTTGAATGATAGCGTGCATTAAATAATACCAATCTTGTTCTATTCTATGCATCATTTTTCTTGTTTCTGCACGCGCCACTGGATATACCGGCAGTAAGGGTGGGTGAGGAAAACGTTCGTCTAAATATTCCATAATGATACGAGCTTCATACAGCACAAGTTCTCTATCTATTAAAGTGGGTACCGTGCCATAAGGATTAAGAGACAACAAGTCCTCGCTGGGCTGGTTATGTTTTACTGCAAGTATTTCAACATTAACACCTTTTTCAGCCAAAACAATTCGAACTTGATGACTATACACATCATCAACATCCGAAAATAGAGACATTATCGTACGTTTTGCAACAATTGCCATTAGCAACTCCTATCTTTCATTAACCCTGCGATTGAATAACCATGGTTAGCGCCATGAATAAATCACTTAATTGTTCCTTCAACTGAAGGGTGTCTGCCAAGGGGGAGGAGTGGATAAGTTAGCTATATCATCAAATAAAATAAGGGGATGATGGTATGCAATTTATCCATAACAGACATGTAAATTAAGACCAATTTTGAGGTACTAAACTCTTTACTTTGCCTTGAATCGAATGATGTAACTTTATAATCAGATTCAGCACATAAATTCAGTACTAAATTACTCACATCATTATACCACATTAATTTAAACAGTGGGTTAAATTATGGGGTTTTATAATATCAGAAACTTCTTGACCGACGGGTTAAAATTAAATGTCATGTCATTTTAAACAAATCACAGAAGGTTTCAAATATTTCAAAGGTATAAGTAGTAATCTCAAAGTCAGAGTGTGAATGCCCTAATCCCGAGCCACTCCGGTTAACTTACATCACCAGGCTAACAGCGAGGGATGTAGGATGTAGGATTGAGCTATAATCATGAGATCCTTCACTATGTTCAGGATGACGGTGCATTTAGTACGTCATCCCGAAAGCATTGATCTCCAGATGTAGGATTGAGCTATAATCAAGAGATCCTACACTATGTTCAGGATGACGGTGCATTTAGTATGTCATCCCGAAAGCATTGATCTCCGTGTATAGCGTCATGCTCCGTGATACACCTGGAGACACCTCGCTATTAACCTAGTGATGTAAGTTAACCGGAGTGGCTCGGGATGACGGCATTCTTTAGATTCATAGATAAAGTCAAGTCGGAATAGCTCGGAATGAAGGTATTCTTCACGCTTAGAGATAATGTTGATTTGGAATGGCTCGGGATGATGCCAATTTAGAGATGCGAATGCCCAGTGTAAAGGCAAAAAAATTCGGGTATGGCAGGTGAATATTCTAAAAGATGCCATAAAAATGGCATCTTCTCTGAAGTATTGAAATAGATATTTATCGTTTAGAATACTGTGTAGCACGGCGAGCTTTATGTAAGCCCACTTTCTTTCTTTCAACACGACGTGAATCACGGGTTAGTAAACCTCTGGCACGTAGTTTACGTCTGATAGAATTTGGATCGGGTTGTGCATCTTCAGCAAGATCTTGTTCATCATAGGCAACCAAGGCTCTAGCTATGCCTAAACGGACTGCACCAGCTTGTCCAGACACACCACCACCAACAACTGTGACATAGATATCAAATTTATTAACCAATTCGACCGTCTCTAAAGGCTGCATAACAACCATACAAGAGGTCTCACGACAAAAATACTCTTCCAAAGAGCGATTATTCACTTTAATCTCGCCTTTACCTGGACGTAAAAATACACGAGCAATTGAACTTTTTCTACGACCAGTGCCATAGTATTGCTGTTTTTCAGCCATTACTTATTCCTCAATCTCAAGTTTCTTAGGTTGCTGTGCAGTGTGTGGGTGGTCGCTGCCAACATATACTTTTAATTTTCGATACATCTCTCTACCTAAAGAATTTTTAGGTAACATGCCTTTAACGGCAAGTTCGATTATCTTTATAGGATTTTTTTCCTGTAATTTTTCGAAAGTTATGGATTTAATCCCACCTACATACCCAGTATGGTGATGGTAAATTTTATTTTTAAATTTGCGACCAGTCACTGTGACCTTTTCCGCATTTGTTACTATGATGTAATCACCAGTATCCACGTGAGGGGTAAACACTGCTTTGTGTTTTCCTCTTAAACGACGAGCAATCTCTGTAGCAAGACGACCCAACACTTGGTTGCTGGCATCCACCACAAACCAGTCTCGTTGTACTTCATGGCCTTTGGCACTAAATGTTTTCATTAAATTAACTCCGAACCACCAAATAATAATGTTTCTGTTATGAACCGGCGATTTTAACCAAAATAGATACATCCTTCAAGTAAAAATGAATAATAATCTAAAAAGAATTTTCATTAATACAGTATATAGAGCAGTTTATTCAATCAGAAGAGAGTCAACCACTTGATTGTTTATGATATAATTTTGAATTATTTGATTAAGATCTTCATAGGAGGAGTATGTAAACCAAATCCCTTCAGGATAGATTACTATGCAGGGTCCAGAACTACAACGTCCAAGACAGCCTGATTTACTTACACGTATTTTGCCAGGTCCGTGCATACCAAGCTCTAATAACTTGGATTTCATATAATCAAAAAAGGGCTCCCCACCAGAATTTGCACAACATTGCTTACCTGGAATTTTTTGATTGGTACACATTAGAATATGCTTGGCATAGTAAGCCATGCGCAGTTTCCTTTTTAGTTGGACCGGTGATTTCCGGGGTATGCCGAGTATATAAAGCCGCTGAAAACCTTGTGCTGACAAAATGTAATTGTTTTCTTACTTTTCTTTTTCTTCGATTTGCATTTTTAATTTCAACCCAGGTTTAAAAGTTACAACCCTTCTCGCATTTATGGGTGTTTCTTTACCTGTTTTGGGATTTCTTCCAGGTCTTTGGGGTTTGTCTCTTAGAGTAAAATTACCAAAACCAGAAAGTTTTACATGGTTGCCGTTCTCAAGTGCACAGCGTAATTCTTCGAAAAAATTTTCAACCATTTCTTTAGATGCACTTTTAGATAGTTTTAACTCATCACATAAGGTTTCTGCCATAATTGCCTTGCTTAATGCATTCATAATTAATCCCTCAATATGATTGAAAAATGCTGCTCCAATGATGAGATTATAGCACTTATTAATAAATTAATCTCGGCATCAATCAAAGTTCTAGTGTCATCTTGTAAAACCATTGCAATGGCTAAACTTTTTTTCCCAGAAGGGATACCCTCTCCCTTATAAACATCAAATACATCAAAGCTCTTAAGCCAATCGTCTTTGATTTCAGATCTAACTAGAGATTCAATTTGATGGGCGGTGATTGAATCATCAATTAAAAAAGATAGATCCCTTCTAATTTGTGGGTATTTAGAAATTTTTTTATAAGCACCAGTCACAGAATTGATGAGGCTTCCAATTTTTAATTCAAATAAAAGTACATCTTGCTGGATATCCAAAACATCACTCAACCGAGGATGTAACACTCCCATCCACCCAGCATCCTGGCCTTTAATAAAGATATTCACAGACTGCCCAGGGTGCAAGGCCGGATGGGGGGCTGCCATCCATTCGACGTCTTTTAAATCCAAGGATGTAAATAAGGATTCCAAATCACCTTTCAGATCATAAAAATCTACAACTCGGGCTTTGTCGCTCCAATTAATGGCGCTCTGCGTACCCATGCGTAAGCCGCCAATACAAAAATGTTCTTTAACAAGTGAGCCATCTAACTCGAAAATTACACCTGATTCAAATAAATTGATTGTATTTTGTTGTCTGTGCATATTATAAATCAATGAGGCAATCAGCCCAGGCCACATCCCCAAGCGCATATGTGACAGCTCACTTGAAATTGGGTTAAGCAATTGCAGACTTTCTTTTTCTGGATAAAATAAAGCTTGGAGCTCAGGTTCAACAAAACTATAACTGATAGATTCATGATACCCACGGTTTGTAAACCAATGAGCAACCTGTAAATTCATCATCTCTATGGGACTAATATGACCTGGTTGAACCTTTGCATAAACGGGTGTAATTTCCAAGCTATCATATCCATACAGACGAATGATTTCTTCAACCAAATCAACTTCCAATTGAACATCAAACCGATGGGAAGGAACACCAACTAATAAATATGTGTCATCTTTTTTTGTCACACACATTTGCAAACCTTCTAACAATTGTATCATATGCTCTACAGGCAATTTCAAACCGGTCAGTTTTTCCACCAAGGCCGTATTAAAGTGTATCGAAATGGGGGGAGGTATGTGATTGCTGTCCTTAGCTTCAATGATAGGACCTGCTTCACCGCCGGCTATGGAAAGAATCAATGCACTGGCTCTTTCCATAGCTTCAAGTTGTAATTGTGGATCAACCCCTCGTTCGAAGCGTTGTGATGAGTCACTAAATAGCCCATATTGTCTTGCTACACCAGATATGGTGGTGGGATCGAAAAAAGCGCTTTCTAAGAAAATATGCTCTGTATCAAGGCCTACGGCGCTGTCAGCACCACCCATGATACCCGCAATAGCTAAAGGTTTATCTGTGTCTGTTATCAATAAAACCTTGTTTTGTAAGTTTAATGTTTGACCATCTAATAGCCTTATTTGTTCAGAATCCAAACTAAATCGAACTTGAATTTGGCCCTTTATTTTAGATAGATCAAAAGCATGCATTGGTTGGCCTAACTCAATCATCACATAATTTATAATATCTACGATGGGATGAAGGCTTCTGATACCACTACGACGTAAGCGCTCACGCATCCAGACAGGAGTCGATGCATCCCTTCGAATATTACGAATGATTCGGCCACAATAACGAGGGCAAGACTGAAAGGAACTTATATGGACTTCCAATCTATCATCAATGGTTGGCGTAACTTTTTGTGTAATTGGTCTTTTTAAAGGAACTTTATTTAATACAGACAATTCGCGAGCTATGCCCAATACACTGAAACAATCGGCACGGTTTGGGGTTAGATCTATATCTAACATGTGATCATCTAAGCTTAAATAGGTTCGAAGATCCATACCTATGGGTGCATCTGCTTCTAATTCCATAATGCCTTCGGAGTGTTCGGCTAACCCCAATTCTGACAATGAACACAACATCCCGCATGACAATTCACCGCGAAGTTTGGATTCTTTGATTTTAAAGTCTCCTGGTAAAACTGCGCCTATCCTTGCTAAAGCAACTTTGATTCCTGGCCTAACATTGGCAGCGCCACAGACAACTTGCAACAAGTTCTGTGCGTTTACATCAACCTCACAAAGGGTCAACTTATCAGCATTGGGGTGTGGTTTTGTTCTTACAACTTCAGCCACAAAAACTTGGTTAAAAGCGCCGGACACAGGGCTTACTCCATCAACCTCAAGCCCGGCCATAGTCAATTGATGTGCCAGTTGTTGTTCTGTTAATGTGATATCAACCCATTCTTGTAACCAAAACTTACTTAATTTCATTGAATCCCCAAAGCATCAAAACTGGCTTAAAAAATTTAAATCATTTTCAAACATCATTCTTAGATCGTCTATTCCATAATACAACATTGCTAACCGGTCTATGCCCATCCCAAAAGCCCAACCTTGGTACTCCTCAGGTGAGATGTTTACAGCTTGTAGAACATTTGGGTGAACCATGCCGCAGCCCCCAACCTCAAGCCAACCTGTAAATTTACAAGAGCGACATCCTTTGTTCTGGCACTGGGTACATTCGATATCCACTTCAGCAGAGGGCTCTGTGAATGGAAAATAAGAAGGTCTAAATCTGATTGCTAACTGGCGACCGAAAAAAAAAGCGAAAAAATCCTGTAACAGACCTTTCAAACCCGCTAATGTAGCCTGTTTGTCTATGAATAATCCTTCAACTTGATGAAACATAGGGGTATGGGTCATATCTGAATCACAACGATATACGCGCCCTGGAGCAATCAAACGGAAAGGGGGAGTGCGTGATTCCATGGTTCTAATTTGAACTGGAGAGGTGTGTGTTCGTAAAAGACGACCATCTCCAAAATAAAAGGTATCATGCATGGCACGCGCTGGATGATGCCCAGGGATGTTTAATGCCTCAAAATTGTAAAATTCAGTTTCAATTTCTGGCCCCTCCACTGTATCAAATCCTAGGCGGCTAAAATAATCTATGATTCTATGTCGTACTTGCGTAATTGGATGTAGGGATCCTTTGGTCTTATTACGGCCGGGAAGTGTTACGTCTATACATTCAGAGGCTAGTTTTTTAAGAAGTTCTATTTCTTTAAGATCGTCAATTTTTTTTTCAATCAAGTCACTGATGTCGCGTTTGACTTGGTTCACCAACTGACCCATTTTAGGTTTTTCTTCTGCAGTCAAACCAGATAATGTTTTTAAAACCTCAGTTAATTTTCCTTTTTTACCTAAGAAATCAATCCGAATATTTTCTAAACTAGGGATATCACCGGCCTGAAGAATCAAATCAGTGGCTTGTTTTTGTATATTGAGAATATCCTGCATATGGGTACCTATGGGATCGTGGCTTCATAACTTTCTGTTATAGGCCTTATCTGGGAATTCTTAAAGTCATTAAAATTAAAAGGCATTCGGTTGACAAGCGAAGTAGCCTAACCTGAGCCGGATTACTTTTCTATACAGAATTTTTAAATAGGCTTTATTCTATTATAAAATGTATCCCTAGGTTGAACTTTGACCTAAAACAAAGTTTGTCATGCATCAAAAAAATTGTGGACCAAGGATCGGCCCAACAACTTTGCAATCTTCAATTGTTGGATCAAGGACCAACCTACTTAAGATAAATATAAAGCTTACTTACAACAAGCCTAAAGCTTGTAGATGTTACTTGATTTGATTAACTGGCTTCAGCGGCTAATGCTGCCTTGGCTTGTTCGGCGATTGCAGCAAAGGCTACAGTGTCGTGAACTGCCATATCGGCCAATATTTTTCTATCTAACTCAATGGCCGCTTTCTTTAAACCATCTATAAGACGGCTGTAAGACAAACCACATTCACGAGCTTGCGCATTGATACGGGTAATCCACAGTGCACGAAATTGTCGTTTTTTCTGACGTCTATCGCGGTAAGCATATTGACCTGCTTTGATTACAGCCTGTTTTGCTACACGGTAGGTCCGACTGCGAGCACCGTAATAGCCCTTTGCTTGATCTAGAACTTTCTTGTGACGAGCTTTCGCTGTCACACCACGTTTAACTCTTGGCATTTTTCATCTCTCCCAATTAACTGCCGTGCAACATACGTGCTGCCAGACGTGCATCACAAGGTTTCAAAGTATCAGCACCTACGCGTAAATGACGTTTTTGCTTAGTCGACTTTTTGGTGAGGATGTGATTTCTATAAGCGCCGCGACGTTTAATCGCACCACTTGCTGTTTTGCGAAAGCGTTTAGCTGCCCCGCGATGTGTTTTAAGTTTCGGCATGATATGTACTCCGCATTCGTTCAATTATCCGACAAAGTTCGTCGGAACTACATATATTGATTCAATTCATTAAGCCATTTATAAAAGCCGGCTCCTCTCAAATAGAAAAGCATAGCAATTAAATCAGACTTTAGAGGACTAATGTCCAACCCAAGGTGTAAGCTTGGATTACTGAACCTATTTTGTTTTTTTAGGTGCTAAAACCATCAACAATTGCTTGCCTTCACGTTTAGCATGCTGCTCGACCACAGCAAACTCTGCTGTATCGGCTTGTAAACGCTCAAGAATTTTCATACCAAGCTCTTGATGAACCATTTCACGCCCACGAAAACGTAGGGTAATTTTGACTTTATCACCATGATTTAGGAAACGTACCAGGTTGCGTAGCTTGACCTGATAATCCCCATCTTCCGTCGTAGGACGGAATTTTAATTCTTTGATCTGAATTTGCTTTTGCTTTTTCTTGGCATCAGCTTGTTTTTTACTCAGTTCAAAGAGAAACTTACCGTAATCCATGATGCGACACACAGGAGGTTTGGCTGTTGGCGAAATTTCTACCAGATCAAAACCACCTTCTTCTGCTGTGCGCAGGGCTTCACGGGTTGATACAATTCCTGCTTGATTACCATCGACATCAATTAAGCGTACCTCAGGTACAATAATTTGCTCATTTATTCGTGCGCGATCACCTTCACGCTTAGTTGGTGCACTAATGGTTTAATCCTCCAATTTATTCATCTGATTTGATGCCTTGCGGGCAATTTCTTGCGACAAGATATCACAAATCGCATCTATTGTCATTACACCAAGATCTAAACCTTCTCGTGTGCGCACTGAGACCTGTCCGGTTTCAACTTCTTTATCGCCAATAACCAATAAATACGGAATTTTTTGTAAAGTATGTTCACGAATTTTAAAACCAATTTTCTCATTTCTCAAGTCAAATTCAGTTCGAATGCCCGCTTTTTTCAGGATTTGGCTAACCTTCTCAGCATACTCATGTTGTTTTTCACTGATAGTAAGAACAGATGCTTGAATAGGCGCCAACCATAAAGGAAACTTCCCAGCATAATGTTCGATTAAAATGCCCATAAAGCGCTCGAAAGTTCCTAATATAGCTCTATGTATCATCACCGGGTTATATTTATTTCCATCTTCGGCGATATAATGAGCATCTAAACGTTCAGGCATGGAAAAGTCAATTTGTATGGTCCCACATTGCCATAATCGTCCTAAACAATCATATAGAGAACATTCTATTTTAGGACCATAAAAAGCCCCTTCTCCTGGCGCATCTATCCACTCTATTTGACGGCCAAGCATGGCGTGTTTTAAAGCAGACTCAGCCTTATCCCAGACATCATCGGAACCAACCCGTTTTTCTGGACGCAGAGCCAAACGATATTTTATCTCATGGAAACCAAAATCTGCATAAACGGATTGAACCAACTCCAATATCATCGCTACTTCTGATTGGATTTGGTTTTCCGTGCAAAAGATATGACCATCGTCTTGCACCATATTGCGAACACGCATGAGGCCATGTAAGGATCCAGAGGGTTCACATCGGTGGCAATTGCCAAACTCTGAATATCGTAAAGGTAAATCACGGTAGCTTTTAAGGCCATGATTATAAATCTGTACGTGACAGGGGCAACTCATGGGCTTGACAGCATATAATCGGCTTTCTGTTTCAGTTACAAACATATCGTCACGAAAATTAGCCCAATGTCCAGACTTTTCCCATAGTACTTTGTCGACCAATTGGGGTGATCTAATTTCTTGATAGTTGAATCGCTTTAGCCGATGACGCATATACTTTTCAAGTTCTTGGTATACTGTCCAGCCTTTGGGGTGCCAAAACACCATGCCAGGCGCAATGTCTTGGAAATGAAAAAGGTCCATAGACTTGCCTAATTTTCTATGATCACGTTTTTCAGCTTCTTCTATGCGGAACAAATAATCTGCTAGGGACTGTTTATCTACCCAAGCTGTTCCATAAATGCGTTGGAGCATGGCATTGTTTGAATCGCCACGCCAATAAGCTCCAGCTAATTTGGTAAGTTTAAAAACTTTTAAAAACCCAGTGGAAGGTACATGGGGCCCTCGACATAGATCTTCAAAATCACCCTGTTTATACAGGGTGAGCACTTGGTCTGCAGGAATGTCGGCAATGATTTTAGCTTTATATTCTTCACCCAAATTCATGAAATGGTCTATAGCTTGTTCTCTAGTCAACTCTCTTCGCGTGACAGGAAGATTTGCAGCAACGAGCTCCTTCATTTTGGTTTCAAAAAGAACTAAATCTTCAGGAGTAAAGGGTCTTTCAAAAGCAAAATCATAATAAAACCCATCTTCGATTACCGGACCGATGGTAACCTGCGCTTGAGGATAAACCAATTTTACAGCTTGAGCTAATAAATGGGCGGTAGAATGCCGAATAACCTCTAAGGCTTCTGGCATTTTGTCAGTAATGATGGTGACTTTACAGTCTTTATCAATAACCCTTGAGGTATCTACCAAACGCCCATCAAGCATTGCTGCCAAAGCGCATCTAGCCAAACCCGGGCTGATATGGAAAGCTAAATCATACACACTCAATGGCGTGTCAAATTGTTTGACGGTATTGTCTGGTAATGTAATGTTTGGCATGGCATATCCGCTTGAAAAAGCAGGTTATTCAAAAAAAAACCCTGCTTAGCAGGGCCTACCGTGTATCGTGATGAAATAATATACACTCATGTACGATCATAAATTCAGTAACATGGTAGGCACGAGTGGGATTGAACCACCGACCACCACCATGTCAAGGTGGTGCTCTACCACTGAGCTACGTGCCTATTAATCGATCTTGAAATTAAGCGACCATTATATAGTGATCGCTTACCTAAATACAAGAGGGGATTTTGAGTCCACAATCACCTAATTATTATTTATCAAATTTGATTGCTGCTCTAATTCTATATCATCCACACATTTAGCAACATCGCGTCCAATTGGCTTTGTTTTATGAAACAATCCATAAGTCAAACCTAAAGTACCCACTAAGCCAGTACCTCCAATAGCAATCATGTAAACTGGACTTAACAATTCCATTGTTACACTCAGGGCCGCGACTACTGCTGGGATACCTAAAGCAATCATACTTAAGGAGGCAATCAAAGCGCATCCTAAAATAAGAAGTGAGGCCGCCATCAATACTTTTGTACAACAAGACCTTGTAGAAAGTTCCTTCACAAGAGAACTCAACTCAAGCAAATCATATTTGTTGTTTATTACATTGTGAGCATCCTCATTAAAGATTGAATTACAAAGGTGTACACATAAACTTTGTTTTTGTTGTGAAGTTAGGTCAGCAGTACCAAGCTTACTATACTCTTGTAGGAATTTCTTAATAGAGGCATGTCGCCAGATTTCATTGGGAGTTAAAATCCTTACTTGTGTGTCTAGCAACTTGAAGGTTTCTCTCAAGCGAACTAATTCATAAAATTCACTACTTGGGGGAGTATATATCAAGTTAACAGCACTGGGTTGTATCCGTATTGTTGCAGGATCATAAGGTATAAATGGTTTTAATAGTTTACCATTAATTGTTTCTTTTTTGCTCTCATGGGTCTCAACACTCGGTACTTCTTCTTTGATCTCATGCACCTTAGTATGATTGCCCTTCGGTCTAAGTGTAGTCACATAAGTCACCTCAGGATCGACTGGTCTAGAAGACGAACTAGAAGACGAACTTGAAGAACTAGAACTGGAAAAACTGAATGTACCGGTTGAACTAGATGTACCGGTGAAACTACTAGAACTAGAACTACCTGAATTACTTAAACTGGATGAACCTAAAGCATTGTTTGAATAGCTTGAACTAGAAGAGTGTAAGCTGTTAATGGTTGGTGGAAGTTGTCTGATTGGGCTGCTATCTGGAGATGGAGTCGATGTATCTTCAGTGTCACTGTCATCTAATGTAACCATAGTAGGTTTTTCTATAACCACAGCAGGTTTTTTTATAACCATAGCAGACGCTTCTATAACCACAGCAGGTTCTTTTATAACCACAGCAGGTTCTTTTATAACCACAGCAGATTCTTTTATAATCACAGCAGGTTCTTTATTCAACTCTTGTTTATCATTTACTATTTTCTTATCAAAATTAAACAAGGAAGACTTTTCGTCTGTATTTGTAGAGCCAACTATGGATTTAAATTTATTATGTAAAACCTTAGTATAGTTACCATCCTTTGACCCTTGCACAGTTACACCAGCAACATTAAAGACTGTATCTTTATCCTTTGAAGTCAATTGATTTTTTTTATCAACTTGGCTGTCCTTGCACTTATCTTTTAAAATTGTGTAGTCTTTCTGATCTTGTGGCGTGTTTGGGTAAGGTATGTGGTAAGAGATTTCTTCTAATACATTGATATAATAGAGTTCATTTTTATAAACAAAAAAATACTGTTTATCGTCTTGAGGATGGTTTAGTTTTAAGCCCCTAGCAATATGTTCTGCTACACTTTGTTGCGAACCTTGTCTACTGTCTTCTTTGGATTCGGAGACTTGGCCTAGAGCATCATCTGGCATTGCTAACACATGACAAGGTTTGGCAACATAAGCTTCTGTTTCAACCAAGTAGCCAAGCTTGCCACTTTGCAGGATGGCATTCATAAACCCTGCTGTAGATTCTGATTGCATATCATCAACCAGGGCATTATCGAAGGCGGTTCTAAGTCCATTTATCCATGGCATGTAGCCTGCTGTAGTCTGCCCATCCAGGTCTTTTATGAAGGCATCAAAAGAGTCCTTAGGAGCATTATACATGTTATCGACCATTTTTTTAATGCATGCAGCCTTTTCTTCAACTGTTTCTCCAAAATTAGTTTTTAAAGTAAGGCTCATTTTATTGAAGGCATCTGATACAAACCAATCGTTCATAACCTCAGTCAAATGGGACTGCAAATATTTTTTATCTTCTTCTAAGGCAGTTTGGATCTCTTTAATTCTACCAATAAGAATTTTCTTTGCTTCATTCTCAGAATCTTCTAATTTTCCAGAACCTTCCTTTTTTTCTATGATTTTCAAGGCAGTTTCTTCTTTCGCAAGATTCAACTTTTTTCTATTAGATGTCATTAGATAGCTAAAAGCTTCTGCAAATGCAGGCGTCACTTTGCTACCAGGTTGATAATTGAAATCTTTTTTTATTTTCGCAAACAGCACTTCTTGTTCTAATTCTTTTTTTGACTCTTTAAACTCTGAGATGGTTAGTTCTAAACCTTCTGCTTTCTCCTGATTCAAATCTGCTTTTTGTCCTTCTAGTTTCTCAATCACAGCATTTAATTCTTTTAATTCATCTTGCGCCGTGGCCTTTGGTTCAGTTGAGGGCATAAGTTTTGTAGAGACCAGCCTTGCAAATTCTTTTACTGCATCAACACCGGCTAGAATGGTCTCTTTTGTAAGGTTGCCCTGTTCATCAAGCGCTGCTGCTTTATATTTTGATGAGGGTTTAGAAAAACCTTTTAAGCCTTGCGTAGACATGTTACCCCAGGCAGCGTAAACAATCTCTTCGTCTTCAAGAAGGGCATATGGATGGTCTTTTAAACCTGTGTAGTTAGAATCAAATCGTCTAGTTTTAATACCCGCTTGGATTTTTTCATCAATCATAGTCCCAGCATCTTCTGTCTTATAATCGCCATTTTCTTTAAACTTGATATGTATAACCACTGTTTTTGCATCAAAGACTTGGTCATAATTTTTTTGACATTGTGCATTTAGAGGGCTTAATCCCAAATCTTCATCTTTGGCATCTTGATCCAAAGCACCACGTACTTTAAGAACACCATAATCAGGTAAGCCAATATTAAAAACACCACCAGGAAAGGCTTTTTCAAGCATTTTTATAAATTCTGGATTTTTAACCACCGCTCCATTAACAAGTTTATATGCAGATACATTAAAGTCACCTATCCAAATTGCATCTAAACAAGGTTTTTCGCCTTTTTCATTGGCTCGTTTTATCTTATTTCTAAAAGATTCCATTTCAGCAGCAATAAAGTCTTGTTCTTCAAGCCTTATCTGCGGGTTACTACCTGAACCATCCGCATGGTATTTGTAAATTGATTTCTGATTACCACTAGGTACGGTTAGGATTTCATTGCTCACTTTAAAGTTCATATGAGGCAGTTGGACCAGTTCATGTTTGGTATTTAAATTTAGAGTAGTGGTATTGGTATCAGATGTTGATTGACTGCGGCTGACAACTGCAGCCTTTCCAATTGTTTCATTGAAATGTGTTTGTTCGAAGGTATGCACTGGAGCAGTTTTGCGTCTTTCAGATTTTTTTTGCTCAAAAGATGTTTTAATTGCTTTATTAGGCAATGCTATAGGCGAGTCTGCTTTGGTTTTATTGAAAATTGATCCCACTTGATTTCTAAATTTACCCAATAAAGTATTATCGGTAGTGCTAATTGCGGTAGTACTTATTGTTACTTCATCTGGTGTCTTTTTCTTATTCTTAGCGCTATTTCTTCCCATGGTATATCTCCAACAAATTATAAGTAATTACATAGTTTTACCCTAATCGAGGGAAAACAATGGTTCAATAATAATGAATTTCGTATAAATTAAAGATCATCATCTGGGCACTTGCCTTATCCAACATCTGAATCTTTTTTATTATTGGGCGTATACTAACAGGTGATCTGATTCAACGCAATGCTTTGTGAACTATTATTGGCTAGAAGATGATTGAAAAAAATGCCTTAAAAAACCTCTAAGTTCTTGAAAAATCAAATGAAAGGACAGAAGAAATATCCGATTGCTTTAAAATGAGAGCCACCAGTCTATCCACTCCCAATGCCACGCCACTACAGGCCGGTAGACCATGTTCAAGGGCAGCTAACAAATAGAGATCTACATCAACCTGGGCTAAATTATGAAGCTGTCGCAATGATTGTTCTTCAACAAAGCGTTGCTTTTGTGCTTGTACATCTGTCAATTCATGAAAACCATTGGCCAGCTCAACCCCTTGATAATAGACCTCAAAACGTTGAGCAACCCCCTTATCGATTCTTGCAAGTGAGGCCTGGGTTGGCGGGAAATTATATAAAGCCACAGGGGTCGCCTCTTTGGCCAAAGTAGGCTCAATAAGATGACTCATGAGTAAAAATAAATATTGATCTCTGTCTGTTTCATGGGGTGATAGCACCAGTCCCAAATCATGAACTTCCAAAACACGCTGGAAGGTTTCAATGGTAGCGTTCATTGGATCAATGTGTAAAATATCTAAAAAAGCTTGTTGATAGGTTTTTCGAATCATAGGTTTAGACTGCATCACTGTTTGTAGTAACAAGTCCACTTCTGACATCAGGGCATGATGGTCAATGTTTAATTGGTACCATTCCAATAAACTAAACTCAGGGTTATGCCAAGTTCCCAATTCATCATCTCTGAAGACTTTCATCAATTGAAAAATAGGTCCACTTCCGGCGGCCAGTAATCGTTTCATGTGATATTCAGGTGAGGTTTGTAGGTAACACCGCTCTTGCCTGAAGTTTGCCTGAATATTACTAAGATATAAATCCGTCACAGCATAATGCCCCATAATAGGGGTTTCAACTTCAAGATAGTGGCGTTCTATAAAAAATTGGCGAATGTGCGCTATGATTTTAGCACGTTGCCTTAAAGTCTCAATGGAAGCAGAAGGCTGCCAAGGGACATCTTGTATGCTCAATAAAAAATCCCTAACTCAAGTCTTGCAGCTTCGGTCATTCTGTCTTGAGTCCAAGGTGGCTCCCACACCAATTCTACGACGCAATCACTAACACCTTCTACTTGATTCACAGCTTGTTCTACAGTGCCTGGAAAGGTTTGTGCAACTGGACATCCTGGTGTGGTTAAAGTCATTTGGACATCCACATGGCCTGTGTCATCTATGGTGACCTTATAAATTAGGCCTAAGTCATAAATATTCACTGGAATTTCTGGATCAAAAACGCCTTTAAGCGCTGTAATGACAGCCTCTTCCAGGGATTTTATATCTTTTTTATTTTTTTTAAAACCTAACATGCAAACCTCGGTTATTCTGTACTCACTGTGTGTGCGTCTTTGTTTAAAGCGGCTTCTAAAGTGTGCCAAGCTAATGTTGCACATTTTACACGCACTGGATATGCTTTTACTCCAGCAAGCACAACCAATTTGTCCATTGTTTCCCAAGGACTGTTGTCATCTTGGGTAAGCATTTGATGAAAGCGTTGAAATAGTTGATGTGCCGCCTCAAGGCTTTTGCCTTTGACTGCTTCAGTCATTAAAGAAGCCGAGGCTTGAGCAATTGCACAACCACTGCCTACAAAGCTGAGATCGGTGACCTGACCATGGGCTATTTTGGCATAAACGGTTAACTTATCTCCACATAAGGGATTATACCCTTGAGCACAGGTTGTCGCATCCTTCATGGGGTGATGGTTACGGGGATCGCGATTATGATCAATGATTATTTCTTGATACAGCTCGCGCAAATCCATACTCATGCAAATACCTCTTTAACTTTTTTTAAAGCACGTACACAAGCATCTATTTCTTGTTCTGTATTATAAAAAGACAATGAAATCCGGGAGGTCGCTGACACATTATAAAAATCCATGACCGGCATGGCACAATGATGCCCACTGCGAATGGCTATACCTTCGCTGTCAAGGATAGTGCCTATGTCATGGGCATGAATAGTACCATGGACAAAAGAAACCACCGGCACTTTGTTTTTTGCAGTACCAATCAAATTAAAGCCTTTGATTGATTCGATAGCAGCTGTGGCATAGGTTAACAAATGTTGCTCATAAGCATTTATGGCCACCATATCCAATGAGTCCAAATAATCCATGGTCACACCTAAGCCAATGGCACCTGCGATGTTAGGCGTACCGGCTTCAAATTTATGGGGAAGGGCTGCATAATCAGTGGACTCGAAAGTTACTGAATTGATCATGTCCCCGCCACCTTGGTATGGTGCCATGATGTCTAATAGATCCTCACGCCCCCAAAGTATCCCTATGCCCGTTGGACCATACATTTTATGTCCAGAAAAAGCATAAAAATCGCAGTTTAGGTCTTGCACGTCTATGGGCATGTGTGCAGTTGCTTGGGCACCATCTATTAAAACTTCTGCCCCGACTGCATGCGCCATTTCAATCATTTTTTTTATAGGATTGATGGTTCCTAGAGCATTGGAGGCATAGGAGATGGCTACAAACTTTGTTTTTTCATTTAATTTTTTTGCAAACTCATCAAGAGAAATTTCCCCTTCTATGGTCATGGGGGCAACTTGCAAGCGTGCACCTGTTTTTTTACAGACCATCTGCCAGGGCACAATGTTGGAATGATGCTCCATGTGCGTAATTAAAATTTCTTCACCCAACTTGATTCGAGGAGCTACATGAGCCTGAGCAACTAAATTGATGGCTTCGGTGGTACCACGAACGAAAATACATTCTTTAGCCGCCTTTGCATTGATGAAACGTCGTACTTTTGCTCTTGCAGTCTCATACTGCTCTGTTGCGCGAGCACTTAGGCTGTGAATGCCTCTATGAACATTCGCATTTGAATGCTCATAAAAAGCATTCATGGATTCAATCACAACCCTTGGTTTTTGAGTTGTTGCGGCGTTATCTAGGTAGATAAGATCGTAGCCATTGATTTTTTGTTTTAATATTGGAAAATCATTGCGAATGGCTTCGATATTGAGCTGACTGTTCATGCTGCCTCCATGTGTTGTGCCAGTAAAGTGGTTATCCAATCAAACAAGGCCCCATCCGGGATAAGTCGACAATTTTCAGTTAGGAAGGCTTTGATTAAATAGTGCTTAGCTTCCAAAAGACTGAGGCCTCGTGTTCTCAAATAAAACAATGCTTCCTCATCTAGCTGACCAACAGTAGCACCATGTGTACACATGACATCATCAGCGAAAATCTCAAGTTGTGGTTTGGTGTCAACTTCTGATTCTGCAGAAAGTAAAATATTTTTGTTTTGTTGCTTAGCATCCGTGTGTTGCGCATCTTTTGCAACCAAGACTTTGCCATTAAACACAGCCCGTGAATGTCCAGTTAAAATGCCTTTATAATCTTGGACGCTGTTACAATTCGGAGCATTATGAAAGACACAGGTATGATGATCAACATGCTGACCATGGGTTGGCGCATATATTCCATTCATCAAACATCCTGCAAATGATTCTTGCAGGTGAATGCTGATGTCAGAACGCACAAGCTTCCCACCCAAACTAAATGAATGACTGGCAAATTGACTATGCGCAGACTGTTTCACTGACAAATGACCGATGTGATAAGCAAGCATACTTTCTTGCTGGATTTTGTAATGTGTTACATTGGCATGTTCTTTAACATCAATCTCTGTGATGGTATTGGTGAGATAACTACAATCTTCAGAACCTTTATACACTTCTATAATACTGGCCTGGCTACCGCGCTCAGCAATGATCAAATGCCTCAGGTGAATTGCTTCTGGTCTGTCTTGAATGTGCCTTAAAACGATGGGCTTTTCGATGCAAACTCCCGCAGGAATTACAATGAGTACTCCATAATGGATTAAAGCTGTATTTAAAAATTGAAAGCCATGTTCTTGCTGCAAAATTTGACCCAAGTAGGGCTTAACCAAATCGGGTTGATTCATTAAGGCATCAGCCAAAGGTAAAATCATAACCTCGGAAGGTAGCTGTTTTTGCAGGGCTTCAAGTCCCTCAATAGAGCCATTGTGTAACAGCAATTGCGGCTTTATGTCTAATGTTAAATCCTGTGTAGAAGGGGTGAGCTCGCCGGTGTTTTGCTGAACAAACAATTGTTTTAATAAACCTTCAACAGGGGTGTATTTCCAATCCTCATCTTGACGGGTTGGAAAACCTCGCTTGCCTAATTGCGTAATTGCCTCATGTTGCATGTGGGCAAGCCAAGGAACAGAGGAGGTTGCAGCGCGTGCTTGCTTTTGATAAAACTCCAAAATCTCAGTCATAAAGACACATCCTCTAGCCAGCCGTACCCTTTTTCCTCCAATTTCAAAGCCAAACTTTTATCACCTGTTAGGTGGATGCGACCATCTACCAAAACATGGATAAAATCAGGCTCTATATAATCGAGCAGACGTTGGTAATGGGTAACTAGAATAATGGCTCTTTCCGGAGAACGCATGGCATTTACACCTTGAGAGATAACCCGTAAGGCATCAATATCCAAGCCAGAGTCAGTTTCGTCTAAAATGGCTAATTTTGGTTCCAAAGCCAACAGTTGCAGTATTTCATTGCGTTTTTTCTCACCACCGGAAAAGCCTTCATTGATGCTGCGGTATAAAAAACTTTCATCCATATCTAACAATTTGCATTTTTCTCGGATAAAGCTTAAAAATTCTATGGCATCTAAGGTTTGTCTACCCTGTCCCTTACGTACAGCATTCACTGAGGCCTTTAAGAAATTGATGTTGGTTACACCAGGTATCTCTACTGGATATTGAAAGGACATAAACAGACCGGCACGGGCTCTTTCTTCAGGAGAAAGCAAAGATAAATCTTGCCCAAAATACTCCATTTGGCCACTTAAGATTTCATAGGAAGGATGACCTGCCAACACTTTTGATAAAGTACTTTTACCAGACCCATTGGGGCCCATGATGGCATGAACTTCCCCTGCTTGAACCTTAAGATCTACACCTTTTAAAATGGGTTGATCATTGACTGCAACATTGAGTTTATTGATTGTTAACATATTAACCTACCGCCCCTTCCAAACTGATACCTAATAATTTAGTGGCTTCCACCGCAAATTCCATGGGTAATTCTTTTAATACTTGTTTACAAAATCCATTCACCAGCATCGTCAATGCATCTTCAGCTTCTATGCCGCGCTGTTGACAATAAAACAATTGCTCCTCACTGATTTTAGAGGTAGTGGCTTCATGCTCAACTTGTGCGCTTGGATTTTTCACCTCTATATAAGGAAAGGTGTGCGCTGAACATTCAGAGCCAATGAGTAGTGAATCGCATTGGGTATAATTTCTCGCATTGGTGGCCGTTGGTGCTATACGAACCAACCCTCTATAGGCATTATGTGCCTTACCTGCACTTATCCCCTTAGCAATGATAGTGGACCGAGTATTTTTTCCAATATGAATCATTTTGGTGCCGGTATCGGCCTGTTGGTAATTATTAGTCAAGGCCACCGAATAAAAAGCCCCTACTGAGTCGTCCCCTTGCAGAATAACACTGGGATATTTCCAAGTGATGGCAGATCCAGTTTCAATTTGGGTCCAAGATATTTTTGACCTCTTGCCACGGCAAGCGCCACGTTTGGTTACAAAATTGTAGATGCCGCCCTTGCCTTCTTTATCACCAGGATACCAATTTTGAACAGTAGAATATTTGATTTCAGCGCCATCAAAGGCCACCAATTCGACTACAGCCGCATGTAATTGGTTCTCATCGCGCATAGGCGCTGTACAACCTTCTAAATAGGAGACATAGCTGTCAACATCTGCAACGATCAAGGTGCGCTCAAATTGTCCTGTTGAAGCTGCATTTATGCGAAAGTAGGTTGATAATTCCATAGGGCAACGTACCCCTTTGGGAATGTATACAAAAGATCCATCACTGAATACGGCAGAATTTAGCGCGGCATAAAAATTATCCCTATAAGACACCACCGTTCCTAAATATTTCATCAACAATTCAGGATACTCATGTACAGCTTCAGAAAATGGGCAAAAAATTACACCCTTCTCCGCGAGTTTTGCTTTAAAAGTAGTGGCCACAGAAACGCTGTCAAATACAGCATCAACTGCAACACCTGCCAGCATTTCTTGCTCTCTTAAAGGAATGCCTAATTTTTCATACATCCTTAACAACTCGGGATCGACCTCATCTAAACTTTTAGGGGCATCGCCCTTTCTTTTAGGTGCTGAGTAATAAGAAATGGATTGAAAGTCTATGGGCGGATAGTGCACACTAGACCAAAGTGGATGCGGCAGCGTTAGCCAGTGGCGGTATGCTTGTAAGCGCCATTCCAATAAAAATTGAGGCTCGCCTTTGATTTTAGATAAGCGCTCAATGACAGCTTCATTTAAGCCTGGTTCAAAGGTTTCCACTTCAACATCGGTCACAAACCCGTGTTGGTATTCTCTATCGAGCAGAGAATTAATTTGCTCACTGCTTTTAGCCACGACTCACTCCACTTGCTAACTGTCTAACCCTATCCACATCACCTTGATGCAACTTGGGTTGTGCTAATGCTTCTAAACTGACACTGTCTAATGCAGACTCTATGGCCTGGCTTATCAAACGCCAATTGCCTTGAATTTCACATAACCCCTGCAAAGAACAGGCATTTGGCTGTAAACTGCACTCTGTTAAACCACGCTGCATTTCTGAGGCGTAGATGATTTCTGATAGTGTGATACTACAAGCAGGGCGTTTCAACCTATATCCGCCCGACACTCCACGTTCTGAAATCAGCAAACCTGCACCTGTTAGACGTTTTAAAATTTTAGATACCGTAGGAACGTTTAGATGTGTATGCAATGCTATGTCCCGGGCATTACACAAGACCGACGAATGCTTGGCAAGGTACACCATCACAACTGTTCCATAATCGGCCAATTTGCTGATGCGCAGCATATCACTCCTGACAAAAATAATCTAGCACCAAATAGGTCTTGATTAACCAAGACATAGCCCTATTATACCATAAATATAGTACTAAATTGGTTCTATATAAAGAAAAGTGGGATCATACCTTATTGTGAGGTAAATTTCTAATGTTCATGGGTGAATCTTCAGGGCTCAATCTTAAAAATCACAAAATTTTTTATAGGATTGGATAACCGGCAGACTAGGCTTATATCTAGCAAAGTAAACCTAGTCAATTATAATTGCACCTGGCAGGACTAGTCTCTTGGAAAATTATATGGGCGCTAACACGTCAAAATGTATCAAGAAAATACCATTATAGTATATACTAATAATATATACAGGTGTAATTAATCTAGGGGGAAGGGGAGATTTCAATGGCAAATTTGAGCCCATTCGTAAATCAACTGTTGATTGCTATGCCATCACTGCGTGACCCCAATTTTTCAAAATCGGTGATTTACCTTTGTGAGCATCACCCACAGGGATCAGTAGGGTTGATGATCAATAGACCTATGCAGTTTCCCCTTGGCATTGTTTTTGAACAACTACAAATTGAACCCATTAAAACTGAAAAAAATCTTCTTCCTTTAATGTTCGGCGGACCCGTGCAACCTGAGCGTGGGTTTGTCATTCACAAACAAACAGGCGGTTGGCGTTCAAGTTTGTTTTTACAAGATGAGGTGACGGTAACCACTTCAAATGATATCATCCGTGCCATTGCCCAAGACGTTGGACCTAAAGATGTTCTTGTCACTTTAGGGTATACAGCGTGGACTGAAACTCAATTGGAAAAAGAAGTGATGGATAATATTTGGTTGATTTGTCCCTATAAAGCAGAAATTCTTTACGAGGTACCCTTTAATAAGCGTTGGGAATATGCGGGCTTAAGTCTTGGTATCAAAATGAACGAATTAAGCTCAAGTGCTGGTCATGCCTGATCCTGTATATATCGGTTTTGATTTTGGTTATAAACGCATTGGCTTGGCGGTTGGTCAACGCTTAACCCATACGGCCTCCCCCTTACCTACCCTGGATGCTCGCTTAGGCCAACCCAATTGGAAAACCCTTGAAAAAGTGATTTCACAATGGCAACCTCAGGCTTTGATAGTTGGTATCCCTACCTGTATAGACGATAGCTTGCTCTACACTACCGCTGCTGCACGCCGATTTGCCAAAGAATTAGGCAAAAGGTTTCAACTTCAAGTGCATTTAGTGGATGAAAGGCTGACTACAATAGAAGCAAGAGAGCGCTTATTCTCTAAGGGTGGTTATAAAAAAATTCAACAGACCGAAGTGGATGGTGTAGCAGCATGTATTATACTTGAACAATGGTTGCAGCACTCACACTGAGGTTTAATGAAACATTTTTTAGAAATTAGCCAATTAACGGTGCATCAAATAAACTCTTTACTTGAACGTGCCCTACAGTTTAAAGCATTACAACAGTTTCCTGGATTCCCAAAACAGTCAGTAGCCAATTTATTTTATGAAAACAGCACGCGAACCCGGGTAAGTTTTGAGCTGGCAGCCAGGCGTTTATCCATGGAGGTAATCAATTTTAATCTTGAACAGTCCTCGGAAAATAAGGGAGAGTTGATAGAAGATACCATTCAAACCCTTACAGCCATGGGCATTCATTATTACGTTATACGTCACAAACAAGAAGGCTTGCAGCAGCACTTGGCAGATAGATTTGGGGGGTTGATTCATATCATAAATGCAGGAGATGGCATGCATGCTCACCCCAGTCAGGCACTGTTGGATATGATGACCATTAAGGAATTAAAACCTGATGTGACACAATTGAAAATTGCCATAGTGGGTGACATCAAACATTCACGCGTTGCTAATTCATTTCAATGCATATGTAAGAAATTGGGCGTAGGGCAGCTGGTCCTGGTTGCACCAAAAATTTGGCAACCCACATCCGTACATTATGGCTATGTAACTCAGGATTTAAAAGAGGGTGTTTTGGATGCCGATGTGGTCATGTGTTTGAGGGTACAACAAGAAAGGCTTAAGGCTGCGGACCACCTGGATCTAAACACCTATATCCGTGATTATGCAATCACAGCTAGTAAACTTCTCCATGCAAAACCAGGGGCCCTGGTGATGCATCCTGGTCCAATCAATCGAGCGATTGAAATAGCTGCCGAAGTTGCAGATGGCCCTCAATCGGTTATTCTCCAACAAGTGAATAATGGTGTATACGCTCGGATGGCCATTCTTGAATCATTGATAGTCTCTAGTGACTAAGTTAATTCGTCGGCTCAAAAATCAAAAAATCCCTACTTTGGCATCTGCAATACCTGTTTAAAAGAGAAGGCTTGTTGTAGATGATTCAGTTTCACAAGGGGTTGATTTTCGAAATCTGCGATGGTCCTTGCAACTTTTAATAATCGATGAAAACCCCGTGCTGAGAATTTCAACCGATTCATAGCCTGACTAAGAAAATCTTGCTCGGCCGAGCCTAATGAGCACACTTGTTCACAAGCATTGGGACTTAAATGTGCATTTAAACATCCCTGTCTATCAATTTGTATCTGGCGGATTCCAATGACCTGACTCCGGATGCTTTCGCTTTGTTTGGGTGGATTGGTGTTTGTTTTAATTAAGGCTTCATGGGCTAAAGCCTGAACTTGAATGTGCATGTCAATGCGATCCAATAAAGGCGCGGATAATTTAGCCAAATAACGCGTTATCCTATCAGGACTACAGGAACAATTGGCTTGTGGATTGCCCCACTGTCCGCAGGGGCAGGGGTTCATGGCTGCAAGTAGTTGAAATTGCGCAGGGAATTCAGTTTGTATTGCGGCTCTAGAAATACAAATTTGGCCTGATTCTAAGGGTTCTCTCAGGGTTTCTAGTACATTTCGATTGAATTCAGGTAATTCATCTAAAAACAAAACCCCATTATGGGCTAATGAAATCTCGCCAGGTTTGGGCGGGTTTCCTCCCCCAACCAATGAAACAGGAGAGGCGGTATGGTGTGGGGCTCTAAAAGGGGGCGTTTTCCATTCTGAAAAATGATGCAATTTACCCCGGATTGAATTGATTGCGGCACATTCAAGGGCTTGGGTTTCAGACAACTGCGGCAATAAGGTATTGAATCGTTTTGCAAGCATGGTTTTACCGCTGCCAGGGGCGCCACTCAACAAAATACTATGTCCACCGTAAGCTGCAATTTCCATGGCCTTTTTTGCATGGAATTGTCCTTTGATATCTGACCAATCCAAATCGTGAGTAGAAGATATAGAATCAGACCTTGGTGGCAAGTCTTGCAAGGGAGTGCCTTGGCATAGGTAGCTACAAATCTCTCGTAGGTTGCTTGCTGCATATACCCCTTGATGACCAACCAAGGAAGCTTCTTCAGCATTGGCTTGTGCAATGATTAATATTTGTTTGTCTTTGTGAGCTGCCAATACCACAGGAATGATAGCGCCAACCCCCCGAAGTTCCCCGCTTAAGGTCAACTCCCCTATGAACTCATGTGTGAGCAAACTTGTATCTGGTATTTGTTTGGAGGCTGCAAGGATGCCCAGAGCGATGGGCAAATCAAAGCCACTGCCCGTTTTTGGTAAATCCGCAGGGCCCAAATTTACGGTGATCCTGCGGCAAGGAAATTCAAAGTGACTGTTGATGATGGCGCTTCTTACCCGATCTTTACTTTCTTTCACAGCGGTTTGCGCAAGACCTACCATGGTGAAACTTGGCATACCATTGGATAAATGAACTTCTACGGAAACTGCGTGGGCTAAGATACCTACGGTTGAACGTGTTTTTGCAAAGGCAAGATTCATTGAATTTCCCTATGGAGTTGTTGGACTGGCTTGACACTTTTCCTAGGTCAAGTTGAACGCATTACCTTTGTGGTGATGTCACAATTTATCATTCATCAATGTATCTACTTGTTTTTGAAGGGCTTCTAATTTTTCCCGGGTGCGGATAAGCACTTTTGCCTGTACATCAAACTCTTCTCGGGTAACAAGATTTAGGTGAGCAAATGACATCTGTAGAACTTCTTTGAATTTTTGTTGGATGTCCATTTCAAAATTTTGTAAACTGCTGGGGAGTGCAGAAAACAGTTTTTTTGCTATCTCCTCATATTTGTTGGGGTCAAACATGCCTGCTCCTTATGTTGTATAAGATATTATAACAAATTAATCAAATAAGCACAGTCTTTCAAGGTATTTTATGAAAATGATCACAGCAATAATCAAGCCCTTCAAGCTTGATGATGTACATGAAGCGCTTTTGGAGATAGGCGTACCTGGAATTACCATTTCTGAAACACGTGGATTTGGTCGGCAAAAAGGGCATACAGAACTTTATCGTGGTGCAGAATACGTCGTTGATTTTCTTCCAAAAATCAAAATTGAATTGGCATTACCAGATGCCATGGTTGAAGCGGCGATTGAAGCCATCTGCAAATCCGCATATACAGGGAAAATTGGTGATGGAAAAATTTTTGTTTATGCCTTAGAGCAAGTGGTACGCGTTCGTACCGGAGAAATTGATGAAGACGCCTTAACCTAATCTGTTGTAAATTGCCTCAGATGTAACTACAGCATCCATTGGAATATCCCAGGAATGTGGACTTATTTTCTCAACTTGCTGAAAAGGATAAGCCACCCCCAGCAGAAATCCTGTTTTTTGTTGGTATAAGGTTCTGTCATAAGACCCTCCTCCCATGCCTAAACGATTACAGTGTGCATCAAATGCCACCAAGGGTACCATCATCAAATGTAGGTATTTTAATTCAATTGCACAGTCTGGGCTAAGATCAGGTTCCATTATCCCAAACCGGTTTGGCTTAAAAGGCGTGGTGGGGGTGGCGGGTAAAAAGAGCAGCGTCTTATCTGCTTTAATTGCTGGAAAATAACAAATTTTGCCCTGTGCATGAGCACTTTCCCACAACGACTCCAAGTGAATTTCTCCAAAAGTTGCCTGATAATAAGCTATGTTATTTGCTTCTTTATAGCACTGCATTTGGCTTATTTTTGTGCAAACCTTGAGGGATTCTAGATTCTGCTGTGCCAGGGAAAGTTTGGCCCGCTTATTTTTAATGCGGTTTCGCATCATAGTATCATCTGCAAATGTCATGTGTGCTCATGTCTTGAAAGCCATGGTAAAGTGCTTTGTTTGTCATATATAAATACGACCTGCAAACTGGGAAATGGATCCCGGACATTTAGCGCGATTAAGCCTCGCAGACTCGGCAAATCGCGCTAAATTCCGGGACGACAGTCTTCGAGAAATATTTAACAGTTATCAGAAATGTTTTTAAAATAATTTATTAAATGAAATAAATATTTATTCAATCTAGATTATTCATTAAATTACTTATTAAAGAAATAAATATTTAATCAAATCTAGATAATTTATATAAATTCTCCTACCTCAACTATTTTAAGTAAAATGAAAAAAAAACTATGAAAAAAAATGAAAATAGGGTATATACCCGACTTATCAAACCCTCTATTACCATTCCAGAGAGCATGCAATGAGCGATTTATTTGAAGAAGATGATGTAGAAGATTTGGAAAAAATTGAAGTTGTACCTGAACTCATCAAGATCCCCAATGTAAAAGATGCCCGTATCCGGCTTGAGAAAAAATTAGATGAAAAACGGCTAAGAGATGAGCTCAATGATTATTGGGAATGATACTAAAATCGAACATATTCGGTTATTCTGTTTTATTAAACATAATTAGAGTATCATGCTTTGAAAACCCGTAATTACTAGAGATACAAACCATGGGTAGTATTTTTAATGTGTTTGGACCATCCCCGATAAAGCCTATTGAACAACACATGCGCAAAGTTCATCAATGTGCAAAACAGCTGTACCCGTTTTTTGAAGCAGTTTCACAACATGATTGGCAGGCTGCCAAAATCATTCTTGACAAAATAATCAGCATTGAGAAAGAAGCTGATTTAATTAAGCGCGATCTCAGACTCCATCTTCCTACAGGTTTATTTTTACCAGTATCACGCACAGATTTACTTGAATTATTGAGCGCCCAGGTCCGTATTGCTAATAAGACCAAAGAGATTGCTGGCTTGATTTATAATCGACAGATGACGATTCCTGAAGCCTTAAAACCTGTGTTTATGCCATTTTTGAACCGATGCTTAGACGCATCAAAGCAAGCTTGCAATGCAATCAACGAATTAGACGAATTATTAGAAACAAGTTTCCGAGGCAGTGAAGTTAAGATAGTAGAAGACATGATTTTAACTCTAGATGCAATTGAACAAGATTCGGACGAAAAACTTGCAGATATCAGACATCGAATTTTTGACTTAGAAAAAAACTTATCAGCAGTGGATGCGATTTTCCTTTATAAATTAGTCCAATGGATTGGCGAATTAGCTGACCATGCTCAAACTGTGGGCGGTCGACTTCAAATTCTAATAGCCAGGTAACCAACTTATTATGGAATATTCAATTTTATATCTTATTATTGCGCTTGTCCTTTGTTTTTTAATGACTTGGGGAGTAGGAGCCAATGATCTAGCCAATGTCATGAGTACAACCATGGGCTCAAAGGCTGTGACCGTTAAGCAGGCTTTATTAATTGCCATTGTATTTGAATTTGCAGGTGCCTTCTTAGGTGGTACTGGGGTAACCGAAACCATGCGTGATGGCATCATCAACACCAGCCAACTGGCAAATCAACCCTTGGTATTGATAGAAGGTATGCTATGTGTTTTATTCGCTTGCACCATTTGGATGAACTTAGCAAGCTACCTAGGTGTGCCTGTGTCTATTACCAATGCCTTGGTTGGCTCAATGGTGGGTTTTGGTACAGTTGTTTTAGGGCCAGATGCCATTCATTGGGATCAGGTAACCCGCATTGGTATCAGTTGGATAACCTCCCCCATCATTTCTGGAATCACGGCTTATATATTGTTTATCAGCATCCAGCAAACTATATTTATTAAGAGTAATCCCCTATCCAGAGCAAAAAATTATATTCCTATTTACCTTTTTTTGGTTGGTTCTATTTTATCATTTATTACAGTGTTTAAAGGCCTTCACCATTTTGGCATTCATTTAAATGTGAAGCAAAATCTTGCAGTAACCTTGGGGTCTAGTATACTTATGACCATCATTGGGATGATATTTATCAAACACATTCCAGAAAACCCAAGAATCACTCGTAGAGAAGGATTTGTGCAAGTTGAAAAATATTTTGCAGTATTGATGGCTATGACTGCTTGCGCCATGGCTTTTGCACATGGCTCCAATGATGTGGCATTGGCAGTGGGTCCACTTACCATAGTTCATAGTTTGGTTACTCAGTCTCATCCATTTGATGCAAATAATTATCCATCCTGGATTATTTTATTGGGTTGTACGGGAGTTATTGCAGGACTAATAATGTATGGACGCAGAGTCATTGAGACGGTAGGTTCTGGTATTACAGCTTTAACACCCAGTCGTGCCTTTGCTGCAACACTGTCTGCAGCAACCACCGTTGTGATTTCAACAAGCACTGGCATTCCTGTGTCAGCGACACAAACCTTGGTGGGTGCTGTTTTAGGTGTAGGATTAGCAAGAGGTATTGGTGCTTTGAATTTGATTGTTATCCGCAATATTTTTATGTCTTGGATTTTGACCCTTCCAGCTGCATCGATTTTAACAGTTGTTTCTTACAAAGCTTTACGAGCGATACTGGGTTGATCCTTAGAAGGATTCCCAGATTTCGCTTTTTTCAGTGTTATGATCTTTATTGTCACGCTTGTTAGCAATGACCTGGTTTTTGATGATTTCTTTAATTTGAGACGGAGATTTATCATGCGTAGCATCATACTCAAATGAAAATTTATCAAAGGGACTTATATAAGCTTTATCTATATCATTTTTATTCATACATCGTTCCTAAATTTATTTTCCACCCTATTTTAGCAATTTTTAAGGACTCTTGACAATTAATCTTTGAATAAAAGTTGAACTTTACTTCATAGTTACAATTAAAACGTGACAATTATAATAGTAAGTTGTTAAATAGACAACTAATTCAATATAAGAGACCATAAATGACTTTAAAAAAAGCTGAATTACATGTTCACCTGGAAGGTACCATTACACCTACACTGGCAGCCAAATTAGCAAAACGCAACCAGTTGACCTTACCACAGGGGTTGGTGGCGAAAAATGGTGAAAGCTATCTGTCAACAGATTTTTTGGGGTTTTTGAAGGTTTACGATACCTTGGCTGCGGTCATCAAAGTGCCTCAAGATTATTATGACATTACTTTTGATTATCTAAAAAACAATGCCTTAACCAACACACTTTACGTAGAGATGATGTACTCTCCTGATCATGCCGAGCTTTCAAGTGGTATACCTTCAGTTGAACATCTAATAGCTATACAACAAGCCATAGAGGATGCAAAATCTCAATACGATATAGTTGGTCGAATCATCCTAACCGCTGTTAGACATTTTGGAGCCAAGGCAGCTGAACGTGTGGCACGGCAAGCTCATCAAAGCCTTCCAGCCTGCGTCACAGGCTTTGGCTTAGGTGGAGATGAGGCTAATTTCCCCCCCCACCTATTTGGAAAAGCCTATCAAACAGCGCAAGAAGCAGGATTACAGTGCACAGTGCATGCAGGTGAATTTGCAAGTGCCGCTGGCATGGAAGAAGCAATGGAGCATTTGCCTATCAAGCGAATAGGTCATGGTGTCAATGCAATCCATTCTCCAAATACAATTGCAATGTTAAAAGATAAAGACATTGCTTTGGAGCTCTGCCCAACTTCGAATATTTTTTTAGGTTTGTTTAAAAATATGGCAAGTCACCCATTTCCCAAATTCTTTGAAGAAGGCATCAAAGTAAGCATCAATTCTGATGATCCTCCGTTCATGAGCACTACCTTAGCCCAAGAATACCAACGTGTACAAGAAGCTTATAACTATGATGACCAAACTATGAACCAGATCACACGCATGGCCATTGAATCAGCTTTTGTGGATGAACTCACGAAACAAGACCTTTTGGGAAAAATTTAACCGGAAAAAGCATGTTAAGACCGACATGCCCAAAAATTTAGGAGGCTTTTGATGTGTCGATTCGTAGCCTATTTAGGAGAGGATATTCTACTAAAAGACGTCTTGGTTGATCCAATGTACTCTTTGGTGAAACAAAGTTTATATGCCCAAGAGTCATTGGTGAGAACCAATGGCGATGGGTTTGGTATTGGCTGGTACGTACCTCAAATCAGTCCAGATCCAGCTTTATATGTTTCTGTTTTGCCCGCTTGGAATGATATGAATTTACTTTATTTAACCAGTAAAACCAAAGCAACTTGTTTTTTTGGTCACGTACGAGCGGCTAATTTTGGAACGGTGTCTAACTATAATTGCCACCCTTTTATTTATAAACAATGGATGTTCATGCACAATGGGTTCGTCACCGATTTCATCTGTATAAAACGTGCTCTTTGTAATTTGCTAGATGAAGATATTTATAGCTGGATCAAAGGTCAAACCGATTCAGAACATGTATTTGCTTTGTTCATACAATTAGCTAGAGACAAAGATCTAAGTCACTTATCGATAGTTGCTGATGTGTTAGAAGCCACATTCAACACCATCAAACAATTATTAATCAATGCGGGTAAGCAAGATCAATCCTATTTGAATATATGCATCACGGATGGTAAACAATTAGTTGCTAGTCGCTATTGCGTTGATAGATCTCAAGAGCCCGACTCTTTACATTATTTAATCAGCACTGACCAGTCTTCGGGTTTACAACAATCGGCTTTGATAGCATCTGAAATGCTGACAGAAAAAAAACAATGGCTGCGAGTGCCGCCGAGTCATTTTGTATGTGTAGATGAGAATCATAAAGTAGAATTAAGAGGCATAGGAATGAATAAAAAAGAAGCTGGGTTGCAAGCAACCCAGCCTGGTGATTAGAATATACCTAAAAATCCACCACCACCATATCCACCGCCGTATCCACCGCCGTATCCAGCACCCATACCAGCACTGTATCCAACATTACTGTATCCACCATTGTATCCACTACTATATCCACCTACGTATCCACCTGTAGAACAGGTTCTAGCACCACATGGTCTGTGGCAAGTAGAAACAGGACGGTAGCAAGTAGAAACAGGACGGTAACAAGTTGAAACAGGACGGTAGCAAGTTGAACGGTGGTAAGGATAATAAGCGTGGCGTGCAAATCCTCTGTAGCCAACATCACCACCACAATGACTACCGCAAGCTACATGACGATATCCACCACAGCCGCCCATTCCACAGCCGCCGCCAAATCCAAAGGCATTTACTGATGGAATGTAACTTGCTGCAAATCCCAATGTACAGGATAAAACAATTGCTTTGAACATTTTCATATATATTCTCCTTGAAAAGCTGGGTTGCAATGCACAACCCAGTTAACCGTTTATCTTACCAACGACAGTATCTATGACCACGATACCAGCCGCAGGGTCGATATCCATAATAGTAGGGCCTGTAATAATGCACAGGTCTGTAATATCCTCCCCACCTAGGACCCATGCTGGTACACCTAACAAAACCGTTCGCGTTCACAAAACAACGGTGAGCACTTGCGATAGGGGTGTAACTGGCTATAAATCCTAAAGTGCAGAACAAAACAATTGCCTTGAAGAGATACATTTCAACCTCCTTGGTTTATTTTTATTTTCTCCTGCAAAATGATTATAGGATACTTTTTGGTTAATTTGTACAAATAGAGAACATTTTTATGGGTTTTTTTGGGGGTGAAGATTTATTACATTAATTAACAGGGGGTTAAGAATAAAATGTTAAGGCCATTTAATGTTGCTTTAAGATGATTATTGCTAAAAAACACCTCGAAATATTTAAATAAAAACCTTATATACTCTTTGAATTATGAATTTTATTTCCTTGGACAGTAAACTGACTTCTGATTTAATTGTTGGTTTGATTATCATCAGTATTAAATCCCATCCATAGATTTAATTGATAAATGAGATCGGCAACACCTTCACGCTTTAGAGAAGAAAATGACTGAACAGTCACTAAATGAGAAGCTAATTCATATTGTTTTCGTACTTTTAAAATACAACTTTTTACTTCACTTTTACTCAATTTATCAGCTTTAGTCAGTAAAACATGGACCGGTAGATCGCGGTTAAGTGACCAATCAATCATCATACAATCCAAATCTTTTAGCGGATGTCTCACATCCATCAACAAGATCAAGCCTTGTAAACTCAGCCTTACATCTAAATAATGGGCTAAATGTTTTTGCCATTCCAATTTCACGGATAAAGGTACTTTGGCATAGCCATACCCAGGTAAGTCAATTAAACGTCTTTCAGAATCTATGGTAAATAAATTAATTAATTGAGTACGTCCTGGAGTTTTACTGGTACGTGCAAGGTTTTTTATACCAGTTAAACAATTGAGTGCGCTTGATTTCCCAGCATTAGAACGTCCTGCGAAAGCAACCTCAAAGCCTACATCTGGCGGCAGTTGGTCAACACGGGCTGCACTTTTTAAAAAAACAGCTTTGGTATAGGGATTTAATAACATAAAGCATCATTTTAATATAATAAGTGAGTCCGGCAGTGTATCATCAATTTAAAAATATATTGTACATAATTCATGAAAAAATTATTGGCTATGGTCATACTTTTGATGACTGTTTTTATACGCCTATGCTATTGTTTAGACAATTCCATTGTAAAAAAATGTGATCATTGTCACAGCCAGCAGGCTGTAACTACCAATCAAAAGGTCCCCTATTTAGGGGGTCAACATAAAAGCTATTTTATTAAACAGTTACATGATATGAAGGAGCACCGTCTCCACTGTCCCTTACAAAAAGCAGCACAAATTGCATTTTTAGATGATAAAGACATGGATGATTTAGCCGACTATTATGCTAAACTACCACTCTTGAAACGCAGAAAAGTCAAGATTAATTCTTTGGGTAAATTGTTATACACCCGTGGCGACAATGGCAAGGGTATCATTGCCTGCGTCATTTGCCATGGACCCAGTGGAAAAGGCAATCCTGCGAGTTTCCCAATGATCGCAGGGCTTAATAGGCAGTATATCATCGAAGAGCTATATGCCTTTAAACGCGCTAAACGAAGGAATGATTTAAATCATGTCATGCAATCCATCTGTAACAAAATGAGCCCTGATGATATAAAAGCGCTAGCACAATATATCGAAAATTTATAAGGATGAACCTATGTTGAAACGATTACTCTATATTTTACTACTTTTACCAAGTCTAGTAATGGCATCACCACCCTTTGTTGAGGGCAAAGAATATCAATTAATCTCCAATCCAGAGCCTTTGGATCGCTCCCTTAAAGGCCCTCTCATCACAGAATTTTTCAGCTATGCTTGTCCCTGGTGTTATAAAATAGAAACACAATTTAACCAATGGCATAGTCAAGTAGGTCAATCACTCACTGTCAACAAAGTACCTGTGGTCTTTCATCCGGAATGGATCCTCTACGCAAAAGCCTATTATTGCGCAAAGATACTTGCCTTAAGTGATAAAATGGATCCCTTATTGTTTCAAGCCATTCAAGATAAAAAACAAAAACTGAATACACCACAAGACATGATTGATTTTTTTGTAGCGCAAGGGGTGGATAAAGAAATTGCTAAAAGCGCATTTACCAATTCTTCAACCATTGACACCTATGTTAATAACGGCATGGCTTTGATGGCTCGTTACCAAGTCAACGCAGTTCCTTCTTTTGTAATTAACAATAAATATAAAACCGATATAAAAATGGCAGGGACCCCCGAGCGATTATTTGAAGTGCTTAATTATTTGATAAGAAAACCAGCTTAGCTTGGAAGATTTTCTCACCGATGCCGCAGACACAAGACGTGCATGTAGGCGTTGAGATACATTCTAAATAGTCGCTGGTGCGTAAATGATTTTTACCCAGTCCCGACGTACCGCGGACAAGCTTCTGGCATATCATTACACATAAGTATGTCGTCCCGGAATTTAGTGCTGCCTGGCGAGCATGCAAGCATGGCAGCACTTAATGTCCGGGATCCATTTTGAAACTAGCATTGTGTCGGCTACTGGATGGATTCCCGGATCTTAAGTGTGACTAAGCTCGCAAGCTCGCCAAGTTACACTAAATTCCGGGACGACATTATCTTATTCCTCAATCATTTCCTACTTATGGGTAGTGACAAGGCCGCGGGACGTCGGACTAATAAGATAAAATGAGTTTCGCGCAAGCGACTAAACAAGCGCCCTCATCAAAAAGGTAGCTTTAATTGCGCGTCTAATTGATGTATCTGTTCTTTGAATAATTGTTGAATCATAATAAGATTTTCCTTATCCACAGCCTCAAAGCGCGCAATTAAGCCTGGGGTGGTATTAGAAGCCCGTAATAACCCCCACCCATGTGCGAATTCTGCACGGACTCCGTCAATTTTTATTATGCGTGCCTCATCAAAGCACGCCTGTTCGCTGAAAATCTTCATGAAATCAAATTTTTTCTCATCTGAAATATCAATTTTCAATTCAGGTGTATTGATGCTGTTAGGGATAAAATCAAACTGTTCGCTTACAGACAAATTAGAGTCACCAATGATTTCAAGCAGGCGGCAGGCACTGTATAAAGCATCATCAAAGCCGTACCAACGGTCTTTAAAAAATAAATGACCACTCATCTCACCAGCCAATACTGCTTCTTCTTGCTTCATGACTGACTTTACGATTGAATGTCCAGTAGGACACATGATTGGAATGCCTGCTGCAGACTGAATAACTTTGGCTAAATCAGAAGAACATTTCACATCAAATACTATTTTTGCACCAATCAACCGCTTGAGTATTTCTCTAGAATAAAGCATCATTAACCGATCAGGCTTTATCATCTCACCAAGATTACTGACAAGACCCAATCTGTCGGCATCACCATCAAAGGCAAGCCCAATGTCTGCCTGATGTGATGCAACCGCAGCTTTCAAATCAACTAGGTTAGATTCTACGGTAGGATCTGGATGGTGATTAGGAAATCGACCATCCACATCACAATATAAGGGGATAACCTCACAACCCAGATCCATGAGGACTTGAGGTACTATCGGACCTGCAATGCCATTACCACAGTCAACAACGACTTTTAATTTTCTTTTCAGGATGATCCCACCAACTATACGCTGTATATACTCTGGCATGACATCAAAGCTTGTCTCTTGGCCTTTTATGCTGGGAGAAAGCCGTCGTCCTGCTGTCACTAACTTATAAAGGATTTCAATGTCCTCTTGGGTTAAAGTTTTACCAGATAAGACTATTTTTATGCCATTATAATCACTGGGATTATGACTTCCAGTGACAATCAAACCAGAATCAATGCCTTGGGTATGTGTGGCATAATAAACCACGGGAGTGGCTACGGCACCTAAATCAACTACATCAATGCCGCTTTCGATTAGGCTGCATTTCAAAGCAAGGGCCAAGGCTGGGCTAGTCAAGCGGCCATCTCGGGCCAAAAAGATTTGTGTCCGGTTTAACTCGGATAAACGATAGGCTATTGCTAAACCAATGCTGTAATAGGCATCAACATCCAATTCTTCCCCTATGATGCCTCGTATATCATAAGCTCTGAAAACGGTTGATTTTACTTGTCTGTGTATATATTTCATATAATTTTACTCTGTCCCTGAACTACCAAAACCCGCCTCTCCCCTATCAGACTCGATAAAAGAATCAACCACTTGAAACTGAACTTGTACAATAGGTACAAACACCAGTTGAGCCATTCTATCGCCTGGATTAACAGTGAAATGCTCATGACTTCTATTCCAGCAAGAAATTTTCAATTCTCCTTGATAATCAGAATCTATCAATCCAACCAAGTTACCTAATACGATGCCATGCTTATGACCAAGTCCTGAACGAGGCAAGATCACTGCAGCAAGATTGGGTGACCCAATAAATATGGAAAGACCCGTGGGCAACAAGACAGTTTCTGAAGGTGCAATCTGCAAGGGCTCAGGTATGCAAACCCGCAAATCCAAACCGGCAGAACCCTGAGTTGTATAGGTTGGGAAAGGGATAGAAACCCCTATGCTTGGATTTAAAATTTTTAATTGTATCGCTTGCATGCCTGTCCCAATAAAGGTGGTGAAATTAAAGTGCCTTATTTTGCAGATTTGCAGCAAGGATTGCAATAATTTCCCCTGCCAAACGGGTTTTATGTTTATAAGTTAACTCGATTTGATTATTTTTGGTTAGTACAACCACTTGATTACAATCAGTGTCGAAGCCCAATCCTTTTCCCACTTCATTTGCTACTATCATATCTACTTGTTTTCGCTGTAATTTTTCCGATGCGTAAGCGACTAAATCGCAGGTTTCCGCTGCAAAACCTACTACATATTCAGCCCTCCTGGTTGCTGCCACGGACTGTAAAATATCAGGGTTTTTTACCAAACTTAGGCTTAAGGTAGCATTGTCATTTTTCTTTATTTTATCCTTGAAAACTGTATCAATGCGAAAATCAGCAACTGCCGCGGCACCTATGAAAATTGAGCCTGGGTTTAAATGGACCATGACTGCTTCTAGCATGGCTTGGGCAGATTCTACGCCAATGAGCTCAATGCCAGCTTGGGCCTGTAATGTGGTTGGGCCACTTATCAAAATCACCTCAGCACCAGCCATGAATGCGGCATCTGCCAGAGCAAAGCCCATTTTTCCTGAGCTATGGTTAGATAAGTAACGTACCGGATCAATGGCTTCACGTGTGGGGCCAGCCGTAATAATGACTCTTTTCCCTGTAAGCAATTGCTGTACAGGATGTAAACGCAAGGCACTGATGATTTGTTCTGTTTCACTGAGGCGACCTAGGCCAAATTCTCCACAAGCTTGTGAGCCCAGTTCGGGCCCAACAAAAAGCACCTGTCTGTCTTTTAATTGTTGGCAATTGGTACGTGTTGCAGGATGGGCCCACATGCTTTTATTCATAGCCGGGCATACAATAACGGGACTATTTGCTACTAGATACAAAGTTGTCAGTAGATCATCCGCTAGGCCTTGAGCCATCTTTGCTATACAGTTTGCAGAAGCTGGAGCTACCAATAAATAGTCAGCCCATCGGGCCAGTTCAATATGGCCCATACCGCGCTCCGCTTTGGTATCGAACAGATCTGTACGTACTTCGTTTCCAGATAAGGCTTGCATTAACAAAGGGCTAACAAATTGTTGGGCTGATTGAGTCATTACGACCTTTACCTCTGCGCCCAAACAAGTTAATTCTCTTACCAAATATGCTGATTTATAAGCAGCTACACCACCACAAACACCAAGTATGATTTTTTTATTGACAAAATCCTGCATAAATACCTTATATGATTAAATTCTAACCCATCAAAATATAGGGGTTAAATCACTGAATGACTCGAATTTTGCAGTATATACTCATCAGCTAGTAGGTCAAAATCTGAGTTCGAACTATGATTAGAACATATCTCGTAACTGTCCTCATTGGTAGGCACAGTACGCCTAAGTCCTTCACTGCTTTTTGAAAAAAACCCCAAGGGATGCGATACCAAGTGAAGCGGTATTTCTTCAGGTTTATTTATAGGGGCAAAACGCGTAAGCATCTTTTTAATTACAAAAAGAAATAGGCTCACAGAAAATAGGGTCAATGCCCCAAGAAAAGGAATGGTTGGGCAGGCTGCAAACAAGGCTAAGGCACCAATCCCACCTATAAAGACCCCAAAGGCTGCCATAATATTGAGTCCCAATTTCCATGTTTCAAATTCGATTTTTGTATCCAAATGCACCTGATAATCATCACTCTCTTCAGTTTTGATTTCCTGATAGGCTTTTTTTAATTTGCATAACCGATTTAATTCTACCAGTGCTCTTAAGGAGGCAATTAGCACATCATAACCATAAAATATTAAAGTTAAAGTGGCAGCATATGGACTGCATGACCCAACTAAATAACCAAAATTAATTACTCCCACTAGCAGCCAGGGACCATCGTTTGCTAATTCAAAGCCCCTGCGTAGGATTTGAGCTTCCCCCGTAACCCACCAGTCCAACTTTTTTTCGTACTCATTGGTAAATATAGGCAGGGTATGTAAGCCAATTGCTGTTAAATTGGCCACCAATCTTGGTATGAAGAAACCCCAACCCACGTATCCAAGTACAGGATTTGCGTACCGAGTTAAACTGGCGGCAAAATCTTGATAAAACTGCCAACCAGTTCCTAGGACACCAATCAATTCTATCAATCGTTTGGAACGCGATAAAAATAACCGCCACCAGGTTCCATCAACGGTAGCTTGACGTATCATATCTAATTTTGAGAATTCAGGAGAATCTTTATGCATGGTTTTAAAATCAAAATTAGAATCCTCAGTTAACAAAGCCTTGTAAAATTTCTGTTGATTACATAGTACTGCGGTACTCTCATTTAAATGAAAATAAAGATGTTCGAGGAGTTTGGCGTACATAAAAGCTGCCAACAATTGTTCAGAAATTGCACACCTGAGTGCTTCGCTTTCCGTATCTATAAGGAGCAACAAATTGGCATGTAGTTGTTGACGAAGAATGCTATATTCTAAATCCAATATCAAATGATCAGAAAGCAATTGGGACCATAATGCTTTTGCATCATCTGAATACTCACCACTGTTCTTATAACAGGGCTCAAGTTCAGACTCATTGTCTTCAGAATATCTGATTGCATAGTCATCCTCTTCATGTCTCTTTTGATTAAGAAAATTAACAAAGTATAGGCTGAAAGCCTCCATTTCAGATAGGGAGCTGAAAAACTCAAAATCAAATGCATCAAGCCTTGCGTAACGGCTTTTTAAACTTTGAATAACTGGACTTATCATGTATGCAACCATCCATAAACATCGACGTGTTTGGCCTAATTATCATCAAGCTCAGTTTAAAGGCAAACTGATTATTGCAAATAATAAGCTAGAAGTAAAAATTTTCTGATTAGAAACCCTGTGGAGCAATCCTTAGCCCTAAGTCTATCGATCATCATAATCGATGAGGAAACTTACTTTAAGTAAAATAATGTAAATTTTAATGTTTTTTTTAAAATTGTGTAAATATGTAATTTAAATACTATGGGTGCTTTTATAAGTCTCATTTTATTATAAAATATTGACTGATTTCTTGCTGAATGAGGCGGTCTGAGCGACAATGGTGGTTTTCTGTTACATAGTTGAAGAAAGCCATGAGCCTTTATAAAGATTTAGCCAGTGCGGTGCGGCTGTTAAGCGTGGATGCAGTGAACAAAGCCCAATCAGGGCATCCTGGTATGCCTTTGGGCATGGCTGACATTGCTACGGTTTTATGGAAAAAATTTTTAAAGCATAATCCAAAAAATCCTCATTGGTTTAACCGTGATCGCTTTGTTTTATCCAATGGTCATGGTTCCATGTTGTTATATGCTTTGTTGCATTTGACAGGCTATCCAATATCGCTAGAAGATCTAATGCAGTTTCGGCAATTACATTCAAAAACGCCAGGTCATCCAGAAATAAATCATACACCTGGGGTTGAAACTACTACAGGTCCATTGGGTCAAGGCTTGGCCAATGCCGTGGGCATGGCAATCGCTGAACGCGTTTTAGCCAGTCAGTTCAATCGCCAGGAAGTCTCTATTGTCGATCATTACACCTATGCCTTTGTTGGCGATGGTTGTTTGATGGAAGGGATTTCTCATGAAGCTTGCTCTTTGGCTGGAACCTTAAATCTAAATAAATTGATTGTTTTTTATGATGATAATGGCATATCTATTGATGGCAAGGTAGTCTCTTGGTTTACAGATGATACGGTGGCACGGTTTAGGGCCTACCATTGGCATGTCCTTGAGCCCATTGATGGTCACGATTGCCAAGCCATAGAGCAGGCCATTCTTATTGCTAAAGCAAATGCCCATAAACCCACTTTGATTCCTTGTAAAACCATCATTGGGGTGGGGACTTCGGTGGCTGGAAGCGAGAAAGCCCATGGCGCACCTTTAAGCGCCTCGGATATAACAGCAGTAAGACAGTTTTTTAATTGGCCGCATATTCCTTTTGAAGTCCCCAAATCCACTTATCAACAATGGGATCACAGTCACCTTGGCCAAAAAGCAGAGGATGATTGGTTAGAAATACTACAGTGCTATCAACAAAACTATCCAACAGAGTATGCAGAGTTTTTACGGCGGATTAATGGTGATTTGCCTGACGATTGGCAAGAACAGTCCGATCTCTTTATAAATCAGTGCTTGAGTAATGATAAAGCCATGGCTACTCGGAAATCATCTCAAATATGCATAGAGACTTTTGCCAAGCTCTTGCCTGAAATGCTTGGTGGCTCAGCTGATCTGACAAGCTCAAACAACACAGATTGGACAGGTTCAAAAATCATCTCGCCCGCTGATTTTTCAGGTAATTATATATGCTACGGCGTTCGTGAATTTGCTATGGCAGCCATCATGAATGGCTTGGCTGTTCACGGTGGCTTTATTCCTTATGGAGGCACCTTTTTGGTGTTTGCCGATTATGCACGCAATGCCATACGATTAAGCGCCCTGATGCAACAGCGTGTGATTTATGTGTTCACCCATGACTCCATTGGTCTAGGGGAAGATGGTCCTACGCATCAACCCGTAGAGCAGGCCGCTATGTTACGGATGACGCCCAACATGACCTTGTGGCGACCAGCTGATTTGCTTGAAACAGCCGTGGCCTGGAAAGAAGCTTTACAGCATCATAGAGGACCTACGGCCTTATTATTGTCAAGACAATCTCTGCCCGCCTTACCTCATCCCAGCAATGGTGCGCAATTGATTGCAAAAGGGGGTTACATATTAAAAGACTGCGATGAAGACCCTGATGTAATTTTAATAGCTACGGGCTCTGAGGTCCAGTTAGCACAAGCTTTGGCAGACCATGCCACCAAGTTAGGCTTTAAAACGCGCCTGGTCTCTATGCCCTGTGCCGAGCGGTTTCTCGCCCAGGATGAACTCTATAAAAACCAAGTTTTTCCTAAACATGTGCGCAAGCGACTCGCAATAGAGGCGGCAAGCAGCGCGTATTGGTATCAATTCGTTGGTTTAGATGGGGCCGTGATTGGATTAGACCGATTTGGAGTATCCGCCCCAGCAGACCAGGCCTATGAGCACCTAGGATTTGCAATGAAACATATGGTGGATATCCTCGAAACAATGATGAAAAACGTTTCCTCAAACACAAATTAAATGACAATTCGTTGATATCTGTTGATTACATTTATCACAGAACATCAACACGAACCTATGATACATATGGAGAATTAGTATGGCTATACGAGTTGCGATTAATGGCTATGGCCGCATTGGTCGCTGCATTTTGAGATCAATTTTTGAATACAACAGACAAAACGAATTTGAAGTAGTGGCGATAAACGATTTGTCTGGCTTAGCAGTAACCGAACATTTAACACGGTATGATAGTACGCATGGTAAATTTGCAAGTGATGTTCAGGTTGAAGGCAATATGTTGATTGTGGATGGACATGCCATTCATATCACCTCCGATCGCAACCCTTTAAATTTGCCTTGGAAACAATTGAACATCGATTTAGTCTTAGAATGCACGGGGCACTTTACCAAGGCCATGGCTGCTCAGTCGCATATCACTGCGGGGGCCAAAAAAGTATTGATCTCAGCCCCCGGGGAGGATGTAGATGCAACCATAGTGTTTGGTGTAAATCACTTGCAGTTAAAAACCACAGACAACATTGTTTCTAATGCTTCTTGTACCACCAATTGTTTGGCGCCAGTAGTAAAACCTTTGCAAGAAACTTTGGGGATAAAATATGGCCTACTTAACACCATTCATGCCTATACCAAAGATCAAAATCTTTTAGATGGAAGTCATAAGGATTTAAGGCGTGCCCGGGCAGCAACTCAGTCCATTATTCCCACCAAAACGGGGGCGGCCAAAGCCGTTGGATTAGTTTTACCAGAATTGGTTGGTAAATTAGACGGTTTTGCAATGCGAGTACCTGTTTTAAATGGGTCAGTTATCGATTTAACTTTTACCGCAGGACGAGAAACTTCTGCCAATGAAGTCAATGAGATCATGCGTAATGCAAAAAGCGACATCTTACTCATCAACGATGAGCCTTTGGTTTCTTGTGATTTTATACATAATCCAGCTTCTGCTATTTTTGATACAACCCAAACAAAGGTGTTTGGTGACTTGGTAAAAATAGTTGCCTGGTATGACAATGAATGGGGCTTTTCTAACCGTATGCTCGATACAGCCTATCACATGATGAATTGCTAAGGATGAATATATGAATTTAATTCAAATGACAGATATAGATCTTACTGGTAAAAAGGTGCTTATTCGTGAAGATTTAAACGTTCCTATTAAAAATGGAATAATCACAAGTGAACAACGATTACTGGCCGCATTACCCACCTTAAACCTGGCTTTGAAAGCGGGAGCCGCAGTTATAGTAATTTCTCATCTAGGTCGCCCTAAAGAAGGCGCCTTTGATGAACGTTTTACCCTACAACCTGTAGCCGATTACTTCAAACAGAATCTCGATTATCCTGTACGCTTTGTAAATGATTATTTAAATGGCGTGGATGTGAACCCAGGTGAATTGATATTGTGTGAAAATGTAAGGTTTAATGTGGGGGAAAAAGCCAATGATGAACAGTTATCCAAACAGTTGGCAGGTCTTTGTGATGTCTTTGTCATGGACGCCTTTGGAACAGCGCACCGTGAACATGCGTCTACCTGCGGGGTTGCAAACTTTGCGCCCATAGCAGTGGCAGGTCCTTTACTTATCAATGAATTAGAGGCACTACAAACTGTATTTAAAGCACCTCAAAAACCAATAGTAGCCATTGTGGGAGGCGCTAAGGTCTCATCTAAACTAAGTTTACTCAAGCAATTGGTTGGAATGGTAGATTATTTGATTCCAGGTGGCGGCATTACCAATACTTTTCTAAAAGCCCAAGGGTTTGAGATCGGTCTATCCCTTCATGAACCCAACTTACTCAGTGAAGCTGAAAGTATTTTAGAATTGGCCAAGGAGACAGGGTGTCAAATTCCTCTACCAACAGACGTGGTAGTGGGTAAAAGCTTTAGCGAAAGCTGCCCTGCATACAACAAGGCATTATCGAATGTAGCCACAGATGACATGATTTTAGACATAGGTCCATCAACAATCAGTCATTACATTGATATTATCAATCAGGCAAAAACCATCATCTGGAATGGTCCAGTCGGTGTCTTTGAATGGCCACAATTTGGCTATGGGACCAGAGCTTTGGCCATAGCCATCGCGGAGAGTGATGCCTTTTCAATTGCAGGCGGTGGCGATACTTTGGCAGCCGTGGATTTATATGACTTGAATCAGCAAATTTCTTATTTATCCACAGGAGGCGGTGCATTTTTAGAATTTTTAGAAAGAAAAACCCTGCCTGCCGTCGCTATTTTACAAAAGCGAGCTCAACATGTTGCCACTTGATTAAATTTATGAACGAAAACAGTTGGAAATATAAGGTTCCCTTAAGCTTTCCTTGATACAATGCAATCCCGTTTTAATCAAAGTGAGAACTATGAGTTACTTAAATGATTTGGCCACGGAAGTTTTTCGTGCATACGAGCAATTGGGTGGTAATGAAGCAATCGAGTGGAAAAAACCATTCGCAGTTAGTATGACTAAGAGCAAAGATTTTGAGCCCTTTGCCTATTTCCCTGGACTGATTGCAGCCCTACCTATGGCTTTTTTAGCAATTAGCTTTAAATGGGCAAAGCAACTTCCATCACAAACCTTTGATTGGACTTGGCTTATCGAAGAACCCAATGAAACCATGTCCTCAGTTGAACCTATAAAACCTGTTGAGGTAAGATCAGTTGGGGAAAGTATGAGTGCTGAACCCTTATTATTTAAACCTTCTGAAAAAAATCTTTCTCTTGCATCTAATCCCTTTGGTAAACGAGTTGGTCATAAAGTCTTAGGAATTCTAGGTTTCTTAATTGGTTCTGCCTTCTCTGTTCTAATTTTTGCTGCTATTTCTTTGATTAGAATGCCCAAACAAATTTGGCAAACTGGTATTAGGACTGCTGCGTTTATGATTCATAATGTAGTTGGCACACAGCAGCATGAACGAGAAGCTATTTTTGGAGACCTTAACCGTCATTTTTATTTAAAAGCATTAGGTTCGCCTGGCTTGGTCATAGGTTTTGCAATAGCCATTGTGCCTACTTTGGTTATAGGTGGTATTAGGGCGGTATACAATATCAGAAGTTTCCCAAAACATACTTTTAAAACCACTATGTGGGTTATTCGTGCCATGTTAAATCAAGTATCTTCTCCAGATTCTTCTTTATATACAAGAAACTTAACAGATGATCGTGATTATTTGCAACGATTTGGGTTGGGTATACTTGGGGTGGCGATAGGAGTACCTATTGGCTTTTTGATGGCTGCACCAATTGCCATAGTCCGGACCATTAGTAATACATTCAAAGTTATTTCTCATTTAAGTAAAGCTGCAATTAACATTGCATTTGAAAGACGTTTGTTTAAAGGTAAATTTTTAGATAATATGCCTGAAAATGGTATCAATTTAAAATTTGGGGTGTTGGGTATTCCTTTGGGTGCTGGTGCCATGGCCGGTATATTAGCTACTGTTTTATTCTTCAGATATGTAGTACCTACCATAGCCAATTTATTCTTCATGCCTCTTTCTATCCTTCGACGTATGGCTGGTGAAAGCTATAAATTAGCTACCAATAAACAACTTTTAAGTAATCAGGGTGCTCTCAAGAACAAAGATTTTGACACCATTAAGCTAATAATGGCAAACAAAAGTTGGTTGAACGGTAGACCTGATCCAAAATTACCACTGATACCTAGAGAAGGAGTTGGATCCTCAGAAATAGGTGGGAGCTTCTTTCAAAATCTTTTTACACCAAGAAATTGGGCTAAATTCCTTAGAAAAGTAGTTACAAGGAATACACAGGGACTTGAAGAGAAATTTTTATCTAAAGTGGTTAAAAAACTTTCTGAAGCAGACGCTATTGCTGTTGCCCACCTATGTGATAAAAGAAATTTATTACAACAGGAAGTAGTTGAACTTAAGGCAACAAAGGAGCAGATAAAAGTTGAGATTAGTAGTATTAATAGTGGTACTTCAGGAGTAAGAAAAAAACTCAAGCTTCCAATTTTGAATTATAAATTAGAAAATACTCACGATAGTATAAAGGGTATAAGTAATGAAATTGATTTGATCAGTGGAGAAATAGACACAAGAACTTCAGGGAATGAATGTAGAAACACTGAATTGATTGATGTTACTGTTAAAGAAATGAAACGGAGTTACCGATTTGAATCAGCTTTTACCATGTCTCGTGTAGAGAAAGAATCAAATGATGGAACCCTCGACTTGTTGGCAAAATTCTTAAAGCATACTTTAAGTTGCAACCGGATTGAAGAAGATGAGGAATTCCCACCACCTCCATACAACGAAGATGAGCCTTTGTATGTTCCATTACCAAATTTCATGTTTAGCAGCCAACGGACACCTTCTGCTCCACCAGCTTATGCTTCTAACGAGCAAAAAGACGATAGCTGCAGTAGTGAGGCCCCAATGAGAAAGTAAATACTTACTAAGTATGTTCCAGCAAGATTTTATGTTTCAAATTGGCGGTGTCATTTAAAGTGTGTAAGTAGCGCGGGGAAAATTTCTTTACGATCTGAATAAATCAAACTACACGCCTAATCTCTCATACTCACTCCGTGGTGTCAAAATATTTTTTTATAAAAAAAT
>JACCWN010000034.1 GCA_013697625.1 Legionella sp. | reverse complement strand
CCGTTCTTCTGATGTGAGTTTTACGATATACTTATCCATGTGTGCTTCTTTCCAATGCGCTTCAAGAACGCGGAAGGTTAGCACACTTCACTTTAGCAAGACAGAATCACTGAAACGTTGTACTAGTCAGTTGAATTAACTTATTATATGATCAGATATCATTTATGACCATTACCCTTATGAAAATTGGCCGTATTAGAAGTTATTGGATTATGTGTTCATTGTGTTTTTATACGATGGTAGTCTGTCTACGTTCTGTATTTAAATATTATTTTAGTAGGCCTACGAGGGCTTGGGTTGATAAAACCATACACCATTGGGTGAATCAATTACTCAATGCTGTACATGTTCAGTACAAAATAATAAATCCTCTTAACATAAGGCCTCAGCCTAAACGCGCAACAATTTTAATGTGCAATCATTCAAGCGCCTTCGATATTCCCTTAAGTTTCAAAGTATTCCCAAATCATTCAATTCGCATGTTAGCTAAAAGCGAACTTTCAAAAATCCCGTTGTTATCCAAGGGAATGAAAGCGGCAGAATTCCCTTTTATAGATAGAAAAAATAGATACCAAGCAGTTAAAGACTTAGCCGTAGCACAACAGTTAATGGAAAGTGGCATTATATTGTGGGTGGCCCCTGAAGGGACCCGTTCTAAAAATGGTAAATTGGCACCCTTTAAAAAAGGTGCCTTTATCACAGCGATTCAAGCGGGGGCGGTCATCATTCCAGTAGGAATTAGGGGGGCTTTTGATATTCTTCCGCCAGGATCTTCTAATATAAGGCTTTGTCAACAAGCAGAGATAATCATAGGACAACCACTGGATGCTGCAAGGTTTACCTTAGAAAATAAAGAAGAACTGATTTCTAGAACTTATAATACCATTAAAGCACTGATTGGAGAATGAGTCGGTTTACCCAATAATTTATTATACCTTTAATTTTGCTCGCTTATCTGCTGCTGCCTTTTGTGCAAGGCTTCTACAACACAATTAGGAACAAATTGAGAAACATCACCTTTCAATAATGCGATCTCCCGTACAAGGGTTGAAGAAATAAACATAAGATTTTCAGAAGGGGTTAAAAACAAAGTTTCAATCGTTTTTGATAATTTTCTATTCATTCCAGCCAATTGAAATTCGTATTCAAAATCTGATACGGCCCGCAGACCTCGCAAAATTATGCTGGCTTGTTGCTCTATTGCGAAATCAATTAATAAATTTTCAAACCCAATCACCCTGACACTGGGTAGATGAGACAACACTTCCCTCAACAACCCTATCCTGGTCTTTAAACAAAGATAGGGTTGTTTTGCCTTATTGGTGGCAACAGCTACAATCAACTCGGGGAAAATGCTTGCTGCTCGACAAATGATGTCTACATGACCATTGGTGACAGGGTCAAAAGTACCAGGGTAAATTGCTTTTTTTGGCATAACAATTATTAATTGTAAATAAACTTAGTTTAACGTATTGTTTCAAGTAAAACCACTTTAATTATTTTACAACCCATTCCTTACCTAAGCCATCATATTAAAAAGCTGAGTGACACCAATTAAAGGACAGGGTTGAAAGGAGTATACTATGCAATTACTTTTAGCTCGTTTCTCTAATTTGATAAAGCTGCACCTTATCGTTCTTGGTTTATTGACGGCTTATTTTCCTTTGAATGCTATTGCTGCTCGTATGCCCAATGTTACTGAAACATCAAATTCGCCAAACACCAACTTAACCACCTGGGAAATTCATGGTGCTCTTGCTGCAAAAAATAAGTCTAAGGGTTGGTCTGCAAGCTTAAATTGGCTGCAGTTTGGTCCTAATACATATCAAATTCGGTTGATGGGACCTTTGGGTAGTGGTAGCGTTTTGATTAGTAAAAAAGATAATTTAATAAGTTTTAAAGATGGCCGTACAATAACTACATCAAACAATGCTGAAGACTTGCTGTTAAAGCAAACTGGCATTCGCTTACCTGTAAAAAACCTATACTATTGGGTGAGGGGCTTGGCTGCTCCAGGTTCTGTTCAAGCAAAAATCCTCGATAAAACCCGACACCTGCAAAGGCTACAACAAAACGGTTATACCATAGATTTCTTACAATACAACAACATAATGGGCTTCTTGTTGCCTACCATTATTAGATTAGAGGGGAATGGCTTGTTGGTCAAAGTCAATATCAATAGGTGGACTTTAAGAGCTTAAAAAAATAATAAATAATTATCTACTAAAGTTGACATCTACCTAAAACAACTGCAAAATACGCAGCAGCTTGCAGGGATGATTGCTGGATTTTTATATGATCCAAAAATTTTAGGGGTGTCGCCAAGCGGTAAGGCACAGGGTTTTGATCCCTGCATACCTAGGTTCGAATCCTAGCACCCCTGCCACTTTTTATTGATATACAACTTGAAAAACGACAAAAATAATTCAAGATTTTTTTCTAAGCTCAAGTAAACAGACAGCAGAAGATCTCCTGAAAGGATGCGTATGTTCTATCGCTCAAATAATAATAATATCTTTTTGGCTGTCTTCTGCTCTGTGTTTATAGGATGGTAACAATCACCCTCTGACTGGATATGGGATAGTAGGCTTGATTGGTTGCAGCTAAGATGGCAAGCATTGTTTTATTGCCATTTTCCTAAAAATATCTGTCATGCCTAAGCTTTTCCCCTCAGAAGTGACGCTTACTACTAAGATTTATTTTTCAATAAAGGTTTCTTTTTACATGTCAACAATGATGATTTTTACTGGAAACTCAAATCCAGAATTGGCTGTTAAAATTTCTTCTTATCTAAATATTCCAATTGGTAAAGCCACTGTAGGAACCTTCAGTGATGGCGAGACATTGGTTGAAATATTAGAGAATGTTCGCGGCAATGATGTTTTTGTGCTTCAATCAACCTGTGCGCCCACCAATAACAACCTAATGGAACTTTTAACCATGGCTGATGCTTTAAGACGCTCTTCAGCTGCCCGTATCACAGCGGTGGTTCCATATTTTGGTTATGCACGTCAAGACAGACGTGTACGTTCAGCCCGGGTACCCATCACGGCTAAGGTAGTTGCTGATATGATGGCTTCTGTAGGTATTTCTCGTATGTTGACAGTCGATCTACATGCAGATCAAATTCAAGGGTTTTTTTACATGCCTGTTGATAATGTATATTCAACGCCCATACTCTATGAAGATATTTTAAACCAAAATTTAGATAAGCTGATGGTGGTTTCTCCGGATGTAGGCGGTGTTGTTAGAGCAAGGGCCATGGCAAAACGACTCAATGATGCGGAATTATCTATTATCGATAAACGCCGTAGTGGTCCTAATAAAACAGAAGTTATGCACATCATTGGTGATCCCACAGACAACCATTGCATCATCATTGATGACATCGTTGATACAGCTGGAACTATGTGCACAGCTGCACATGAACTTAAAAAAAGCGGTGCTAAAAGTGTTCGAGCTTACATCACTCACCCTGTTTTGTCAGGTGCTGCGGTTGAGAATATTCAACATTCTGTGTTAGATGAAATCGTAGTTACTGATACCATCCCTCTATCTTTAGAAGCACAAGCTTGTAAAAAAATTCGGGTTGTTAGCCTTGCAGCTATGTTGGCTCAAGCAATCAAGCGGGTTAACATCGAAGAATCTGTAAGTTCGATGTTTTCAGAAAACCTTTGATCTTTGTGAGTATTTTTTAATTTGACTATAATTATAAAAAACTAGAGTGATTATGCCACCTATCAAAGATAATAGTTTACCAAAACAGGTAATCAATATACTTCGTGAAAAAGCCACAGAGCCCCCTCATAGTGGCCTTTATAATGATTTCAACCCTACTGGGTCTTATTTATGTCGCAGCTGTGGTGAAGCATTGTTTCGCTCTCAAACTAAATTCACAGCTTCCTGCGGTTGGCCTAGCTTTGATAAATCAATTGAAAACAAAGTAACAAAGAAACCTGATGCCGATGGGTTTCGTACAGAAATTCTTTGCACAAATTGCCATGCCCATTTAGGTCATGTCTTTGATGGTGAGGGTTATACCCAAACAAATCAACGCTATTGTGTGAACTCATCAAGCCTAGATTTTGTTGAAAATAGCCTAATTATTAAAACAGAAGAGGCAATCCTTGCTGCTGGTTGTTTTTGGGGGGTCCAATATTACTTACAAAGACTCCCTGGCGTATTAAAAACTGAAGTAGGATATACAGGGGGACATACAAGTTCACCAAGTTATCATGAAGTCTGCAGTGGAACCACAGGGCATTATGAAGCCATACGTATCCTTTATAATCCTGAAGAATTAAGCTATAAGAATCTCTTAAAATACTTTTTTGAAATACATGATTTCTCCCAAAAAGATGGCCAAGGACCTGATCGGGGACAACAATATGAAAGTGTCATTTTTTACTATGATGAAGTACAAAAAAACATAGCAAGACAGGTGATACATCTGTTGGAAATAAACAAGTGTCCAGTGGCAACTCACCTGTTACCTGTCAGTGAATTTTGGCCGGCAGAAAGTGACCACCAAGAGTATTATGAAAAAAATAAACATACTCCTTATTGTCATAAATATACCAAGCGTTTTTAGTGTAACAAAATGCTGATAAACCACTTTACAAAATAAGAATTATTTAAAATGAGCGCATTGTGGGCCGAAGTTAATCAAAACTTGTAGGAATTGATGGATGTATCAAACCGAAAATGATGCCCTACTAATATAAAATCCTTAGATTAATACTTGCAAATTTAAAGTAAAACGCTACCATGTGGAATTAAAAATAATAATATAGGGATGTTATGCGTATTCGATTATTTACTGCTTGTTTATTAAGCACAGGCATCATGTCTGCTTCAACACCTATTGATGGATGGTATACCGGCCTATTCCTGGGGTATACTTATTTGCCCAGCAATATTTCCAATTATACTTTTGGGGTTCTCACTGATAGGGTTTCATATATTGATGGATACAACTTAGGTGGCCGCATAGGTCATTCTTGTTATCCGCTGCGTTATGAGGGCGAATATACCTATCTTCATGCCAGACCCCGATCATTTGAGATTAACAATGTAACCCAATCAGGCATCAGTGGTCGTTCTATAGCAAATTTAGTGATGGCAAATGCGTACTATGACACCTATGAGATTCTTCCAGCGGTCACCTCATTTCTTGGTGTGGGCATAGGTTATGGATATCTTCAAACTTCATTGTTGAGTGATGGCCCTGATGATTTTACTTATTTTAGAGTCAGTGAAAATAAATTTGCATATCAAGGCACCCTGGGCCTTACTTATAATTTTGCTGAAAATTATGCATTGAACATTGCTTATCGTTATGTAGGAACCGCAGGGGCTGGTAACTATGGAGAAGTTTTTCAGGCACATTTAGTAAGTATTGGTGCAATTTATCATTTTGATTTTGGAAATTATAAGTAAGGATGCAGCATGAAGCCGTTATGTCGTTTTTTAATTCTATCAAGTTTAATGTTTCAAAGTTTTGCCTATGCCTTAGACCCAATCAATGGCTTTTATGGAGGCGGGCTTGCAGAAATTTCACATAGTCCTTCAAAATATATGTTGATCGTTCCGAATACTGTCCTGGTTGGAACAGTGAATAATAACCCTGTAGGTGGAGGTGGCGGCGGCATGTTTGGTTACCGCTTTCACAATTTTAGGGCCGAGGCTGAAGTGCTTTTCAATTACAATAGCGCAAAAAACTTGGCCATAGGGAGTTGCAGACTGCTTAGCCCAAATGTTTTAACCCCGATTGACGTAGTTACAGGGACTTGTACTGAGGATAGTTTTGAGGTTAATAAAACAGGATTTAAGGGCCATACCACTGCATTATATGGTTTAATCAATGGTTTTTATGATATTTATACCCATGAAAGTACCTGCAATATCATTCCCTATGTAGGATTAGGGTTTGGTGGTGCACGAATTCAAAATAACATCAAACTTATCAATACAGTTACCCCCATTGTTACGCCAGTTTCAACGAAAATGAAAGCATCTACAACAACTTCTGCGGCACAAGGGATACTGGGTGTTAGTACCTTTTTAGACGACTTTACCTGGATAGGGATGGATTACAGATATCTAACAACGGGTGCACTTAAAGCCCAAAATAATTTTATGTTAGAAAACAATTCACGATATGCACTACACACCCTTAACTTTTTCATTAACTTTTCTTTTGATAATTGTACAAAATAAAAGGCAGAAAGAACATTCAGTGTCTACTGTGCAGGGGGCACTGAGTGTATGTGTTGTTTCCCCTGTGGTTCAAGCCATAAGGTAACAAATAAAACCATGACTATGGGTCCTATAAATAATCCTAATAAGCCTAAGGTTTCCACACCACCTAGAATACCAAATAAAACAGCCAGAAAAGGCAATTCAATGGCACCTCCAATCAGTGCAGGCTTAACAAAATGATCAGCTATAAACATTACCAAAACTCCCCAAATTAGCACGACTACTGCACCGATGATGCTTTTAGCGGAATATAAAATCATCGCTACAATAAGTAAAATAATGGGTACAACGAAAGGGATCATAGAGGCTAAAGCTGTGATAAATCCAGTCAAAGCAGGCGCAGGTAAACCAACCAAGGCATAACAAATTCCCATTAATAAACCAACGCCCAGACCCACAACTATGGTACCATTGACTATGGAACGCAAAGCACCAGGTAGGCCATCAGCATATCGAAACCACCTTTCACCTAAGCAAAATACCCCAACATGATGAATTTGTAAAAGTAACTTGTCACCATCTTTGTAGAAAAAAAACAAAGTAAGTAAAGTAAATACAACTTGAAAACTTTTATGAGCTAAATTATAACCTATTGTTTTAATATAATAACCTGTTGGTGATAAAGACAGATGCCAGTTCGAAAGCAGGTACCTGATATAACCGGGTTTGCCAATATTCTGATCCCAGTAGGTATTCATTTCAGTACCTATCAAGGGGATATTTTTAAAAAACTCAGGTGCTGTACCACCATGTTTATTAAGGTGTTGCATAAAGTTGACAAATAATTGAGCTTCTTTTACCAATATACCCAACAGCCAACTTAAAGGTAACAGCAGTAACAAACCCATCAAGCAAGTAAATATCAATGCAGAAAGTGTGTGAAGACCTCGAAAAGACCTTCGCCATTTAGAATATAAGGGATAGGTCGCAATACCAATTATGGCAGCCCAGATGATGGATGTTACAAAGTTTTGAATAATAAACACAGTAAGACAAATGATGCCTATGGTCAAGCCCATACTGATGAGTTCTTTATGGTTTTTATTTAACATAGAAGCTCCATGCGACCAGGTGTAGTAGTAGCCATGATGGAATTGCGGCCAGCAAATCATCTAACATGATACCCAATCCTCCTTTTACATTTTGATCTATGAACCGGATGGGCTGTGGTTTCCAAATGTCGAAAATTCTAAAAATTAGAAATCCCAAAAGTAGCCATAATAAACCAGGGGGTGCTAAAAACATAGTCAGTAAATACCCAACCACTTCATCCCAAACAATGCCCTTATAATCTTGAATCCCAAGTTCAGCAGTTACCTTGTTACTAACCCATACACCTAAGATAAAAGCCAAAATTGTCAAGACTAGATATATTCCCCAATGACAATTCATCAACAGGAGATATAAGGGAATAGCTATTAAAGTACCAAAAGTTCCTGGGGCAAAGGGCATTAAGCCACTGCCAAAGCCAAAGGCTATAAAGTAAATGGGATCTTGGAATACTTTGTTAGTAAGATTGACTGGAGCCATTGTTGTTCCTCGCTCAAAAATGAGTATACCCACGAGGCCTTATTGATTCAAAGCCACCATCAGGCAATTGCATTCTCAATCCAGACTGTGCCTCAATCATGCCAATAGGAAAACATGCCATATCAGCAGTCTTCAAGTCGTACATCAAATCATCAACTAGCTCGAAAGGCACTGTAAAACATAGTTCATAATCATCTCCCCCCCTAAGGGCTAAGTCAATAGCCTCATCAGGACAGTAGGTATTCAACAAAGTATGAAGTGGAAGCTTATTTTGAAATATGGTAGCTCCCACACCACTGGCGACGCAGATATGATTTAAATCTGCACTCAATCCATCAGAGATATCAATGGCAGCCGTGGCGTATTTACGCAAAAAAGGTATTAAATCAACACGAGCCCTTGGGTGATGTAATTTATTCATCAATTCAATTCTATTCTCAGCTGGTAAACTTTGGTTTATCAATTTAAGGGCGAGGGCAGCTCCCCCCAATCGTCCTGAAACTAAAATTATATCGCCTTGTTTTGCACCACTGCGCAATACGACTTGATCTGGAGGTGCAAGACCCATGATGGTTATCGTTATAGAAAGGGGACCTCGAGTGGTGTCTCCGCCAACCAAATCTATATTAAATTGGGTGAGCCTGTTTTTTAAACCATTGGCAAAAGCTTGTAACCAAGGTTCATTGACATCTGGTAAAGTAAGTGCAAGAGTTATCCACTGTGGCTCTGCTGCCATGGCAGCCATGTCGCTCACATTCACAAGTACGGCTTTAGAGGCAATGTCGTAAGCATCCCATTCTGGAAGAAAATGAACACCAGATACCAAAGTATCTGTGCTAACTAACAAAGTTTTATTGTTGGGAATAGATAAACAGGCAGCATCATCACCAATGCCTACCAAGACGGATGTCTTAGTGGCCGCAATTGATTTAAAAAACTGTTGAATTAAAGAAAATTCATTCATTGCCTACATCAATTTCATATGTTCGAACATTTCGCGCGACCTTATTCAAAACACCATTGACATATTTATGCCCATCTTGGGAACCGAATTCTCTTGTCAATACTATGGATTCATTCAAAACTACTTTAAAAGGAACCTCTGGGCAATATAACAATTCAAAAGCTCCAATACGTAACACTGATAGCTCAATGGGATTTAAGTCTGATAAATCTCTATCCAAGTAAGGTGAAAAGCTAGATTCTAGACTAGTCAGCTGTTTGGGGATGCCATACAGAATTCGACAGAAATAGTCTCCATCTACCCTATCCATGTTATTATTGCTGCGAAATTGTGCCTCTATGTCGGTTAATTCTGCTCCTGACATGTGCCATTGGTACATTGCTTGTAGAGCCAGTTTGCGTGCTCGTCTTTTTCCATCGATCGATTGTTTATCCACTGCTACCTCATCATCTTTCATCTTTGTTCATTTCATCAAGGGCTTGTCTGAAATCACTGACATCTTTAAAGCGTTTATACACAGAGGCAAAGCGAACATAGGCTACGTGATCCAAGCGAAATAACTCTTTCATCACCAATTCGCCAATCAACTGAGAATCCACTTCTCTTTCACCTCTACTGCGCAGTTCTTGTGTGATGGCATGGATTGAATTCTCCAGTGTGTCAATACCCACGGGCCTTTTCTCAAGTGCTCTTAACATCCCAGAATGCAAATTTACTTTATTAAAAGCTTCTCGTCTGCCATCACGTTTGATGACCATGGGCATGATCAATTCAGCAGTTTCAAAGGTTGTGAAACGTTCATGACATTTAAGGCATTGACGTCTACGACGAACTTGGGTGCCATCGACTACTAGACGAGAGTCTATGACCTTCGTTTCCTCTATCTGACAAAATGGACAATGCATATGCTAACCATAAACAGGAAATCGTCTACATAAAAGTAAGACTTGGGCTTGGACCCGACGTATAGTCAAGTCATCATTCAGATCATCAAGTATATCTGATATCCACTGCGTTAAGAGTGCTATCTCTTCTTCTTTAAAGCCTCGGGTGGTAACGGCAGGTGTACCTAAGCGTAATCCACTGGTTACAAAAGGGGAGCAAGGATCATTAGGCACCGAATTTTTGTTTACGGTTATATTGGCTTTGCCTAAAGCTGCATCTGCATCTTTTCCGGTTATTTTTTTATTGATTAAATCAACTAATAATAAATGATTATCTGTTCCATTAGACACGATATTAAAACCACGGCTTTTTAAAACCTCTGCCATTACTTTTGCATTCATCAAAACTTGGTTTTGGTATGTTTTAAACTCTGGCAATAGGGCTTCTGCAAAAGCAACAGCTTTGGCAGCAATTACATGCATCATTGGGCCACCTTGCATGCCTGGAAACACTGAAGAGTTGAGCTTTTTTTCTATGGTTGGATTAGAACGACAAAGTATTAAACCACCCCGGGGACCTCTAAGCGTTTTATGGGTGGTTGTAGTTACAACATCTGCAAAGGGCAGCGGCGATGGATAAAGATCAACTGCCACCAACCCGGCAACATGGGCCATGTCAGCTAATAAATAGGCACCTACTGTATCTGCAATGGCTCTGAATCGGGCCCAATCGAGTACCCGTGAATAGGCAGAAAAGCCTGCAATGATAAGTTTTGGTTTGTGTTCAATGGCCAATCTCTCTAATGCCTCATAATCAATCAAGCCAGTGGCTGGATCAAGACCATATTCAATTGATTGATATAATTTTCCAGAAAAATTAACCTTAGAACCATGGGTTAGATGTCCACCATGGGGCAATGACATACCTAAAATAACATCGCCTGGGGACAACAAAGCCATCATCACCGCAGCATTTGCTTGCGAGCCTGAATGAGGTTGGACATTCACATAATCTGCTTTAAATAGTTCTTTGGCTCTAACAATGGCTAAGTCTTCGACCAGATCGACGAATTCACAACCACCATAATATCGCTTACCAGGGTAGCCTTCTGCATACTTATTGGTAAGCACCGAGCCTTGCGCTTCTAAGACTCTGGGACTGGCATAATTTTCAGAGGCTATGAGTTCAAAATGATCCTCTTGTCGGTTTTTTTCTGCTGCAATGGCTTTAAAAAGCGGCTCGTCAAAATTTTGTAGGGTAAAATTGCCATCAAACATGAATGATCCTTAAACTTTGATTGATTTATCTTAAACCAAATTCGCAGGTCTATTGAAAATGTGCCGCTTAGGATAACACAAAAAACATGAAGATACTAAATTCCCCGGGTAAAGATCAGGGCATGATCCTACTTTGATTAAATAAAAACCTACTGTTGTCATTTTTTTATTATTATCACATAGACTGCTTAACTTTGACCAAGGTAGTGGGTTTACCTGTATGTGTCGAAGTTAAGCAATAATATAGGGATATTTTAAGCTATTTGGTTATGTCAACTGGCGCTGTTTCTGTTTCCAAATCCATAGATTTTTTTACAACCATAGGTGTTTTAGGTTTGCTTTCAGTCGCCGTTATTTCAATAGGTGCAGTTGCTGCAAGTTTTACCGGCTCAGAGGTAGGCGCGGTGGGTACCAGAGCTACTTGAACTGGAATTTGTTTTACCACTTCTACTTGCTTGGGTACATTTGGTTGTATTTGTACTTGTTGTGGAGCACTCGCTTGTATTTGTACCTGTGTAGGCGCATTTTGTGATGGAGCAGCCGTAACATTCACACGTGTTTCATGGCGTCTACGATGCCTATTTCTTTCTATCTCAACTTGAGGTTTTTCCACAATGATTTGGTCACGGGGCTGTTGAGGAGGTGTGACCCTTACTGGGGGAGCAGGTCTTCTATTTTGCCTTTGTGAATAACCACCTTGAGGCCCTTGTATTTCAACTTGGGGTTGGGGGGCTTCATATCTAGGTTCATATCGCTCCTCGGTAACTTCACATGAGGTCAGTAGAGGTAAAGCTATTAAGCCGACTATAAGGTATTTCATTTGGTACTCCTCTTAAAAAATAAAGGGCATCATAGATGCCCTTTTGTGCATCTTTGAATAATTACTTTGGTGCTATTGTAGCTTGTAATTTATTACTTAGGTAATTCACTGTAATAACACTGCCCATAGAAACCCAACCAGTGTTATAAGTTGGAGAAAAATAGGATTCTATTTTTAGATTATTGATACCTGTGTGACAATAACCATCATAAAATGTGCTGATATCTAGAAAATGATTTGTCCAAATAACCCATGATTGATAATAATTGTCTACACTCGTAGACACCAAAATATCATAGGCTCCAGCAGTGTTATTAATCACTCTAATAGCCCCACAACCATTTTTGGATGTGATAGATTTTATTATTGGATCAGGATTGGTTGCTTTTGAGTATTCAGCTGTTTCTGCAAAAGCCGTTGTAAATAGACTACAAAATAGAATAAACAAAATTGACTTCAACTTCATTGGCGTTCTCCTTTCATTATTGGAAATTGCATAGTATCAAAGTCACCTTATTAGTCAACAGGTTTTTTTAATGTTCATTAAAAAAATATTGACTGTGTCTAATAATTTAGAGAACTAAATATTTCCTATATGATACAATCGCATATAATTTTAAATGGCTTTTAGCAACTGTATTAAGGGGGATGGGCTTTTTAATCCCCACACAGTAAATAGTTAGGAATAGATAATGAAAAAGCGCATGACGTTCATGCTACTAGCCTTAGCGATCGTTTTCGGCGGCATAATTGCATATAATATAATTAAAACCACCATGATTGCAAAATTTTTTGCCAGTTATCAGCCACCTGCAGTCAGTGTTTCTTCCGCAATTGCTAAAGCAGTTAACTGGCAGCCTACAATCAGCACAGTAGGTACCTTTGTTGCTTTAAATGGCGTGGATATCAGTTCTCAAGTTGCAGGCAATGTCATTAAAATCAGCTTTGAATCTGGGCAATATGTCCTTAAAGATGCGCCTTTAATTACCCTTGATGACAGTGTGGACCAGGCGCTTTTAAAATTTAACCAAGCCGATTTGGTACTTAAAGACTTAAATTTTAAAAGACAAGCTGAACTTTTAAAAACGGGTGCTACCCCTAGCTCTAGCGTCGATGAGGCCAAAGCCAATTTGCAACAAGCACAGGCAAAAGTAGAACAAACCCAAGCTCAAATCAATCAAAAACACATCCTTGCACCTTTTGATGGCAATGCCGGTATTAGACGAGTGAATCTCGGAGAGTATGTCACACCGGGTAAAACAATCGTGGTTTCCCTGCAATCTTTAGATCCTTTGTATTTAGAATTTTATCTGCCAGAACAATTATACAAACTGATAAAAATCAATCAAACCTTGTCTTTTTCTGTAGATGAGTTTCCGACCATACTCTTCCAAGGTAAAATTACCGCCCTCAATTCAAAGGTTGATTTGAATACGCATAATGTTTTGATACAAGCCATACTGCCTAATTGTCCTGTGGCAGGAATTACCAATCCTTTAAAAAGTTCTCTTGTTAAAACAAGCAAAGAAAAAAGTGGCTCAAAGCTCATTGTGACTTGTAATTCTGATTTAAATAAAAAGAATATAATAACAAAGTATGTATTTATACCAGGCATGTTTGCATCCATTCAAATCCCCCAACCACCGCACCCTAAAACAGTGGTCGTTCCCTCTACGGCAGTTTCTTACAGCTTATACGGGAATTCTGTTTATATCATCGAGCAACAAAAAGAATCAAAGAAGAATCCTTCTCAAAATGACAAGTCCAATAAAGTTCGAAGCATTGTAAAAAGGATTTTTGTCACCACAGGTGATCAGCAAGGAAACTTCACAGTTATAAAAAAGGGAATCAAAGCTGGTCAATTGGTTGTGAGCACTGGAGATATCAAACTACAAAATAATGCAGAAGTGGTAATTAACAATGATTTCTTGCTCAATGATGTGACTAATCCAGATGATCTGGGCCAATAGGACATTTTTATGAATTTTACAGATCTTTTTATAAAAAGGCCCGTGCTTGCTGTGGTTATCAGTTTGCTTATTTTTCTTTTTGGGATCAATTCCATCTATAAAATGCAAATTCGTCAATACCCGCGTATGGAAAATACAGTCATCACCATTTCAACCAGTTACCCCGGAGCAGATGCCAATCTAATTGCCGGTTTCATAACTACGCCATTAGAAAATGCAGTTGCTAGTGCTGAGGGCATTGATTATATGACATCTTCCAGCGTTCAGGGACTTAGCACAATAACGCTTACAATAAAATTAAATTTTGATCCACAGGTTGCCTTTACCGATGTGATGAGTAAAGTGCAACAGGTTACCAATCAGCTTCCTCCTGAAGCACAACTGCCGATCATCTTAAAAAAATCCGATGCCTCAACGCCTTTGATGTATATAAGCTTAGACAGTAATGAAATGAACCCACGTCAGATTACTGATTATGCAACAAGGGTGGTCCAACCTCAGTTGCAAACAATTGATGGGGTGTCTAGTGCCGATATCATAGGGGGGGAAGTATATTCAATGCGCATATTTTTAAATCCTATAAAAATGGCGGCTTTGAATGTTTCTCCTGCCATGGTATCAACGGTTTTAGCCAACAATAACTTTTTAACTGCAGCTGGTAACACCAAAAGCGAATACGTTGCCATGAATATCAAGGCTAAAACCGATTTGAATAATGAAAAAGAGTTTAGCAACCTGATTGTTTCCAGTGAAAATGGATCTATTGTGCGGTTACGTGACATCGCAAAAATTGAATTGGCATCTCAACATTATAATACTTCCGTAACATTTAATGGAAAAAAGGCCGTATTTATATCACTCACCCCCACACCTACTGCCAATCCTTTGACGGTAATTGGTGATGCTAAAAAATTATTTCCTTCCATTGCTAAGGAGTTCCCACCTTCCTTAACTGGAACCATAGTCTATGATGCCACAGCCTTTATACGAGCCTCTATAAAAGAGGTCATTTATACCATCATTGAAGCTGGTGTTATTGTCATTTTGGTTATTTACTTATTTTTAGGATCCTTTCGTTCAGTTTTAATCCCAGTAGTGACAATCCCCTTATCCTTGATTGGTGTTTGTACACTGATGTTGGGTCTGGGGTATAGCATCAATTTACTCACACTTTTGGCTTTTGTTTTGGCTATTGGCTTAGTAGTTGATGATGCCATTGTGGTTGTAGAAAATGTACACAGACACATTGAGGAGGGGAAAATGCCCCTGGAAGCAGCTTTGATTGGCGCTCGTGAGATTGCAATTCCTATCATTGCCATGACTATAACACTTGCTGCTGTATATGCACCCATTGGATTTATGGGTGGTTTAACAGGCGCCTTGTTTAAAGAATTCGCTTTTACCTTGGCCTGTTCTGTCATCATTTCTGGTATCATTGCTTTAACCTTATCCCCAATGATGTCTTCTAAAATCTTATCAAAAGAGGTGAGCGAAAAAGGATTTGCCAACCAATTGGATAGAATTTTTAATAGATTAAAAATTGCTTACCAAAATACCTTGCATAGTTTGATGGAAACTCGTCTGATTATGTTGGTATTGGCAGCTGTAGTTATTTGTATGTTGCCATATTTATATATGCATACAGCAGCAGAAACAGCACCTGAGGAAGACCAGGGATTTTTCTTTGTTATGGGGACAGCCCCACAAACTGCAACGCTTAATTATGTAGAGGCTTTTACCAAGCCTTTTGATGCAATTTACAAAAGCTTTTCGGAAACTGAAAATTATTTTACCATTAATTCATCACAACCTATGTCTGGTATGGTGTTAAAGCCTTGGGACGAACGCAGTACCCGACAGTTTGCTTTGAAACAACCCTTGCAAGATAAGCTTTCAAAAATACCAGGGTTAAATACATTTGCAATCATACCACCCCCACTGCCTGGGGGTGGTACGGGTACTCCAGTTCAGTTTGTGTTAAAAACGACCAATGATTTTCCAACATTGTTGAATCTTTCTGATAAGTTAACTGCAAAAGCAAAAAAAAGCGGACTTTTTATTTTTGTAGATAACTCCCTGAAGTTCAACCAACCACAAATCGAATTGGCTATTAATCGGTCCAAAGCCTCTGAAATGGGATTGGATATGAAATCAATAGGCAGCAGTTTAACCAGTGCTTTGTCCGGGAATTATGTTAATTACTTTAACCTTGAAGGTCGAAGTTACCAGGTAATACCACAATTAGACAGAAAATATCGTCTTACTGTTGATCAATTAGGCCAGATTTATGTAAAAACTGCAAAAAATGGCATGATTCCACTGTCAACTGTCGTAATACCTGTTGAAAAAATCCAACCCAATGCCGCAACCCATTTTCAACAATTAAATTCAGCAACCATTCAAGCGGTTATGATGCCTGGTAAAACACTGGGAGAGGGTCTTGCGTTTTTACAAAAAGCTGCCGAAGAGACCTTGCCTGTTGGCTTTTCAGTGGATTATGGGGGTGTATCACGTCAATTTATGCAAGAAGGTAGCGCTTTGGTATTTGCATTTGTTTTCGCAATCATCATCATATTTTTAGTATTATCTGCACAATATGAAAGTTTTCGAGACCCCCTTGTTATTTTGATCAGTGTTCCTATGTCTATTTGTGGCGCTCTTATTCCCTTAAATTTAGGGCTGGCAACTATTAATATTTATACACAGGTGGGTTTGATTACTTTGATAGGATTGATATCTAAACATGGTATTTTAATTGTGGATTTTGCAAATCATTTGCAAAGAGAAAAAAACCTAGATAGAAGGGCGGCTGTTGAAGAAGCTGCAGCTATTCGATTAAGGCCAATCTTGATGACTACAGCGGCTATGGTATTTGGTGTCTTACCTTTGATAATAGCCAGCGGAGCAGGCGCGGTCAGCCGCTTCGACATAGGGTTAGTAATTGCTACGGGCTTATTATTAGGAACTTGTTTTACTTTATTTGTTGTACCAACACTGTACACGTATATTGCTGAGGATCATCGTCTAGTGAAAATAAAACGTGATTCTTTACAAGGCTTGGGTAGTAACTAGTCGTGGTCGAGAAACTCATTTACTCTTTAAACTGGTAAATAAATCAATTGCACCAGCGCTATCTAATCTGATTTGCACCCAAGGCTGTCCCATAGAATTTTGTTGAGCACAGGTGTTAGATTGAGGCACGGAGCAGCTCCCCTCTCCTCCTAGAGAGAAGGTTGGGGATGAGGGTTTTTTATCCTGTGGCACTTTCTCTGCTCAAACAAAATTCTATTTATATGGGACAGCCTGGATTTGCCGCCCGCTTGCCTATTCAATTTTCCACTTTTATGATAAAATCCGAGGATTTATTAAACGGGCCAGACTCATGGATAAAACCTACTCACCAGAGAGCATTGAACAAGATTGTTATAAAAAATGGGAATCACTCCATTATTTCCAAGCTTATGGTGATGGCCAGCCCTATTGTATCATGTTGCCCCCACCTAATGTGACTGGCAGTCTACATATGGGGCATGGGTTTCAACATACAATAATGGATGCATTAACCCGTTACCACCGTATGTTAGGTGATAGGACTCTATGGCAGCCAGGGACAGATCATGCCGGTATTTCTACTCAATTGGTTGTCGAGCGCAATTTAGAATCTGAAGGAATATTAAGAAAAGAATTAAGCCGTGAAGATTTCTTAGACCGTGTGTGGCAATGGAAAGCTGAATCAGGCAATACCATCACTCAGCAAATGCGACGATTAGGTGACTCGGTAGACTGGAACCGCGAACGTTTTACAATGGATGAAGGGCTATCAGCAGCTGTACAAAAAGTGTTTGTACAGCTTTTTGATGAGGGGCTTATTTATAGAGGGATTCGTTTAGTAAACTGGGATCCTAAGCTAGGTACAGCAGTCTCAGATCTTGAAGTTTTGACTGAAGAGGAGGATGGCTTTCTTTGGCATATTCGGTACCCAGTGGTTGATTCAGAAGAGTCCCTCATCGTTGCCACCACACGTCCCGAGACCCTCCTAGGGGATAGTGCCATAGCTGTCCATCCCGATGATTTGCGATTTAAGCATTTAATAGGAAGAGACGTGCACCTTCCTTTATGTGATAGATACATTCCTGTTATTGCGGACGAGTATGTAGACCCTGAATTTGGCAGTGGTTGTGTAAAGATTACTCCTGCCCATGATTTTAATGATCATTTGATTGGTAAACGTCATCAGCTACCCACCATCAATATTTTAACTAAAAAAGCGGCTATTAATAAAAATGCACCTATTAAATACCAGGGCATGGATAGATTTGTTGCTAGAGATCAAATCATAGAGGATTTAGAGGCCGCGGGTTTATTAGTCAAAACAGAACCGCATAAATTAAAGATTCCCCGTGGAGAGAAATCAAATACTATCATAGAGCCTTTGCTCACGGACCAATGGTATGTAAAAACAAAACCACTGGCAGATCCGGCCATAGCTGCGGTTAGGGACGGCGCTATCCGCTTTATTCCAGACAATTGGACTAAAACATATTATCAATGGATGGAAAACATTGAAGACTGGTGCATTAGCCGTCAACTATGGTGGGGGCACCGCATACCTGCTTGGTATGATAACCATGGCAATATTTATGTAGGCTATAGTGAAAATGATGTGCGATTTAAATACAGCATCGATGAGTCCAGTCCACTTAAACAAGACGAAGATGTCCTTGATACTTGGTTCTCTTCTGCACTTTGGCCATTTTCAACCTTAGGATGGCCTGAACGGACTCGAGAATTCGAACAATTTTATCCTTCCTCAGTACTGGTCACAGGCTTTGACATTCTGTTTTTTTGGGTTGCCCGTATGATCATGATGGGGCTAAAATTTACAGGTAAAATACCTTTTAAAGAGGTTTTTATAACCGGCCTAATACGTGACAGTGAAGGCAATAAAATGTCTAAATCCAAGGGCAATGTCATAGATCCTCTGGACATCATTGATGGCATAAGTTTAGATTCTTTACTAATAAAACGTACTTCAAACATGATGCTGTCTTCAGTTAAAGATAAAATCATCAAAGCCACAAAAAAAGAATTTCCCGAAGGAATTAAAGCCTATGGCACAGATGCCTTAAGATTTACTTATTGCTCGCTGGCCTCTACCGGCAGAAATGTTCGATTTGATCTTGGCCGGGTGGAAGGCTATCGAAATTTTTGTAATAAGTTGTGGAATGCTGCCCGCTATGTGCTTCTAAACACCGATGAAGAAGCCATTGATTTTGGCGATGGTGCCTTTCAATACACACCAGCGGACCTTTGGATCCTATCTATTTTACAAAATACCATTGCCAAAGTGCGTTACTATTTTGAATGTTATCGATTTGATCTGTTGGCAAGTACCTTATATGAATTTGTCTGGCACGAATACTGTGATTGGTATTTAGAATTATCAAAACCAGTGCTCCAAGATGAATTTGCATTAGCCGCAGTGAAAAGAGGTACACGACGAACTTTGATTCATGTATTGGATCAAATTTTAAAATTGCTGCACCCCATCATGCCGTTCATCACAGAGGAAATATGGCAAAGGACCACGCTTGGTGAAGACAGTAACAGCATTATGTTATCCGCCTTTCCTGAGGTCGATAAAGAATTTATAAATGAATCGATCGAAGAAGAATTAGGTTGGTTAAAAACAATCATTCAGGCCTTAAGAACCCTTAGGAGCGAGATGTCCATCTCTCCTGCTAAATCGATTCCTTTGTTGATTCGTCATGCCTCACCTAACATTCAAGAGCGTATTGAAAAACACCAAAGGATATTAATGGTTTTGAGTAAAGTATCTCGGATACAGTATCTAACTTCCGAGGAAGACCTACCTTTGTCAGCGACCGCAGTTGTTGGAGACATAGAATTAATGGTTCCAATGGCTGATTTGATTGATAAAAAAGCTGAATTATCAAGACTTGCTAAGGAAGTGCTTAAACTTGATACAGCTATTCGACTTGCTGAAAGCAAATTGAACAACCCAAAATTTACTGATAAAGCGCCATCTGATATTATATCTAAAGAACAGGAAAAGTTACACCAAGCACAGCAAGCTAAAGATAAATTGTTACAACACAAGTCAAGTATTGAAAGTTTGTAAAAGCCTCGGTTGGTATTGAAGGTGTGGGAATGATGGTCATAATTTAGTCACAGCTTTAATTCCAAACCAGTCAAAACCAACTAAGTAATTTTTGTGGAAAATTTAGAAAAATTAGAGGATGTACCATGTTAAGTCTAAACGACAGAACTCATCGCAATCATACCGGCCTTTTGACAGAAGAAGCCCGTTTGGTGTTTTCTAAAGAAATTCTAAATATCAAAAAAAAGGATATTAAATCTTATGGAGATTTGGCTCCAGGAGAAATAATAAATATTTCTGATAATCTGAAAGTTCTTAAGGCAAATAATGTAAGCCTAGGTTTGCTTATGTCGGAAAAAATACAACCTCTAATTTCAACCTTGAGCACATTACAGGTTGAAGATAGCTATCCCTCCTGGATGATTTATTCCATTGCCTCATCAACTTCTTCAATGCTTGAAGATTTGTCTACAGAATTGAGCACGCATGACTCTCCATCTATAATGAAGCTCAATATTTTAAATGTGGTGGATAACTACTCTGCTACGATTGATCATATGATTGCTTTGAATGAGCAAATCAACCAAAAGTACTGTGAAACCAATAAAATAATTGGTTTTTTGGTTGGTGCTATAGTGGGTGCGGTCTTAGGTTTGGTTGCTGGGCCCATAGGCATTGTGCTTGGTTTTTTTGCCGGTGCTGCAGTAGGGTCTTTGGCCGCAGTAAGACATTCAGAACTTTTTTTTAAAAAGATTCAAAAGGCTGATAGCAAGCTAGGACAAGAGCGGAATCAAATTGAAACCTCAATAAAATCTTCTTTTGGAATATAATCAGAAATTATGTAAATAAGGACTTCCTATCAAAAAACAAGGATTGCTGTATCTATTCACCATCGTTTCCTTTGTCTCTAGTACATTGAACGCCAACACTAATTTCTATCTTTGTGGGTCTGACGAAGACGGGTGTCATGATACTCGATATTGTGCTTGTATACCGCAGAGTGATTCCCAATTGGATCTCAGGTTTTGCTTGGACTTCGATGCATTAGCCTGCCTACCAATAGCGCAAAGACCTGATTGCTACTCTTTATTCACTTTTAAAACACAGGGCGCTTGTTTGGCTACAATTTTTCAAAGTGGTCCCAATCCCCCATGCCCTTTGGTAGGCGCTGATTTTTGTTCAAAAAATCATATAGCCATTTGTAATCAAGAAGGGCAACCTAAAAGCTGCCAATAATAGCCGCTGGCGCGAAACTCATTTTATCTCTTAGTTCGACGTCCCGCGGCCATGTCATTAATGATATGGCCGCAGGACTTCGGGACTGGGTAAAAATCAATTACGCGCCAGCGACTAATTATAGAGACTTTTTGCACACCCGATGGTTGATCCACCAAGCTAAACATACCATTGAAATGATAGCTAAAAAAATACTTGTTGTTTTCCAACCTTCTGAAACCAACTGTAAGGCATCTGGAGTATGAAAAATTGAAAAGGGTATGGCTAATATCACATCCATGATTGCAGAACCTGCAACCAGGCCACAAGCTGTCAGAGTACCTTTTTGTTTTCTATTGATGGTATCCTCAGGACTTTTACTTATTTTTTTTAATCGTATTTGTACAAATAATGCAATCATTCCACCAATGAACAAAGGAAAGGAGGTAGCAAGTGATAAGTACATGCCGATGGCAATGCCTAGTATGGACAAATTAAAATAACGATGGATCTTTAATATACGATTTAAAATGAGCGCTATGGAAATGATTGCAAACCCTACCAGCATCATAACCCAGGGTAAAGAGTTTCTAAATACAGCTTCGGTGATTGCTGCCATCAAAGCTGCAGTGGGTGCAGGTAATGATTGACTTATATCCATACCAGCATGAGGCATAACACCAGCAATCCCATAGACATCAAATAGCAATTGCATTACAGGTGGTATAACCAAAGATGAGATTAGGACCCCTAACAATAACATCACTTGTTGCTTCCAGGGGGTGGCTCCAACAAGCTGACCTACTTTCAAATCCTGTGTATTATCGTTTGCTATGGCAGCAATGCCTGTTACCACTGATCCTATGATGATTGTGATGGCTTCAGCAGCCTGGAGTTGTGCGATACTTAAAGGCAAAGGCAACATACGGTCAACAAAGCTCAATAGCAACCAAGCTGCGAATAACATACCTGATATAACAACAGAGCTACCAGGACTTGCTGTAACACCCACCATTCCAGAAAAAAACGCTGTGATAACAGAAAATATAAAACCGATTACTAACACATACATCAAGCAAAAAACAATCAGTATTTGAGACGAATGGCTGTCTAATCCAACTTGCGTTGTTGGCAGAATAAATCGAAATAATATATATAAAACAGCCGTTATTAAAATAGTACCCAATAAGATAAAAGGAAAGGGGATGTCTCTATCAGTACGAGGTATTGTTTTTATAGATTTTGAAATCTTGTACATGCGCAATGAGATATTGATGTTTTTCGCCAATGGTTTTATTAACTTTATGAAAGTCCAAACACCGGCAAATAACATAGCCCCTATGCCTAAATAACGTAGTTCGCTATTCCATAAAAGTGTTGCAGCTTTTTCAGGAGGATACTGTACTAAAAACTCAGGATAAAATTGACTGATGATGGGGAGCGCTAATAGCCATGATATGATTGCTCCAATGAAAATACTAATAGCCATGTCATGGCCTACAAGATAGCCAGCACCCATCATGGTGGCAGAAAAGCCTGCACCTATGCCAAATAAAGAGCGTTTAAATACAAACCAATAACCCCAGCTGTTGGCGATTATTTTAAAACCTATCTGAAATAATTCAAAAACTGCACCAATAGCGCCGCCGATGAATATGTCTTCAACGCCTGTTTTTTCGGTTGAGGTCTTCAATACTTCGGCAATCGCCCGGCCTTCTGGAAATTTTAATGCAGCATCATGTACTAATATTTTGCGCAAAGGTATAGAAAATAACACGCCTAAAACGCCTCCGCAAAGTGCAATTAAAAAATTAGTCCAATAGTCAAAATGATTCCAAAACCCGATAATAATCAATGCAGGAATGGTATAAACGATTCCACCAGCAACGGCTTCACCAGCAGAGGCAGCGGTTTGTACTGCGTTGTTTTCAAGCAATGTTGGTTTTTTGAAAAATCGTAATATACCCATTGAAATAATAGCCGCAGGGATAGAGGCAGAGGTTAGAATGCCTAGTTTAAGTGCAAGATAAGCATTAGACATTGCCAATAGCATCGTTAATAATATAGCCAATAAAAACACCCGAAAGCTCAATTCCGCTACTGATTTTTCTGCGGGGATAAGGGGGGTATCATTCATTAGAAATCCCAATGCAATACTTGATGGTTTGGTTTTAGCCAAGCCTGATGATGTGTCTTATCGTAAATGTCCCACTCTTGTGCAATATAATCAGTTGTCTCAACGTCTAATAGCAGCCAAGTTAAAAAAGCTGCCACTGTTTCAGGAGAGATTAATCTGTTGTTGATTTTTAGATTGGTATAGAAATTAATTTGTTCTGTATCCATGTTCTCAGAACCATTTCTTGCAAGTACCTGCATTTGGGTATCAATGATTCCAGGCATGACACTGGCAAAAGCAATGTCCTCAGACTCCAATTGCCAACAGCGAGTTAACATTGCCAATGCTGCCTTTGACACGCAGTAAGCACCCCAACCTTTTATTGGAAAATAGGCCGCACCTGATCCAATGTTTAGTACACGGCCCTGTTTTAATTTCTGGTGTACTTGTTGCGGTAAAAAAAGTGCAGCATTTAAATTGGTGTTTAAAGCTTGATGCCATTCATGTGGTTGTATTTGATTTAAAGGAGTAATTGGCTCCAATGTCCCAGCGTTATTGATTAAAGCTGTGATTTTTGGAGTTTTTTCAAGGTATTTCTTGATGTATTTCAAACCCTCTGGGGTGGATATATCAGCACATACAGTTTGAATCAGGGGATCATTACTTGCAGTAGCTTGCAAAGCTTGTTCACGTCTACCAACTATTAACACCGATTTATTTCTTTGGGCTAAAGCAATGGCAAGCGCTCGTCCAATGCCGCTCCCACCACCTGTGATTATGAACACAATTTCCTCGGATACTATCTATAAACACTTATAATACCAGACATTTGTAGGACTTGGCATAGGTATGTCTATTTAAAAAACCTTCCAGCATAAACTTCCATACTTTCTTTTGACTCTAAAAAAAACTGCTAGACTCACAGCTCAATTTGAAGCAAAATTCTAAATTACTATATAAATAAGGAGTATTTTTCATGAAGAAGACAAGCTTGTGGTTTACATGTGCCGCTTTAATTACGATTATGAATGCCCCAGTAAACGCTGGACAAACTGCGGTTACTGACCCGAGTCAGACTCAGGGTAACACAGGACCTGGTAGTAGCCCAGCCCAACTTCCAGCTACAACACCTCCTATTTCCACGCCTACTACTACAGCCCCTGGCACTACGTCAACACCTGGTGGTGCAATGACAGCCCCTGGTACTACGTCAACACCCGGTGGTGCAATGACAGCGCCTAGTACTACATCAACACCTGGTGGTGCAATGACAGCGCCTGGTACTACGCAAACACCTGCTACTACAACCCCTACAAGTTCCTCGGGGAATACTTCCATTCAAGCCACTTGTGCATCACCTAGCACCATAGATGAAATTTCAGTCTTAACTTGGGCGGGAAATGCTGCCATTCAAATTTTTTCCTTTGATCCAGCTAAAATAGACGACCAAATGAATAACTTAAAAACATGTTTCACTGACTCTGGATGGAAAAGCTTCACAGCTGCATTGAATCTTTCCGGAAATATCGAAGCAATAAAAAGTTTAAAATTGTCTGTGAGCAGTAGCTTAGAACCCCAAGGGGATAGAAAAGCTAGAAAGCTTTCTGATTATAAGTGGAAAGCGTCTCTTCCTTTGTTGGTTGTTTATCAGAACGATAAAAGCAAGATTTCACAACCGCTTAGTGTTGATGTCACCATTGACGCTACGAACGGCCGGCTAGGAATAGATCAAGTACTTGCCAGCCCTAAAGCAAATACTGTCACGCCTAATCAAGCTGCGCCAAGCACTCAGTCAGCGCCAGCGGGTACAGTAACAACACCTCAAAATCCAAACACAGGATCACAGCCAGCAACTGCACCTCAATGATACTAAGAGGTGTTTAACCAATAAAGTTAAGGATGATGATGAGGTTATTTTATGGGGCACTCTTATGTGCTTCAGCTCTGAGTGTTCATGCGAATGTGATACAGTATTTTGCTGGAATTAGCTACAACAATCCTTCCGAGCTATTCAAAGTCAAAAAGTATCAGTTTATTCTTGGTGATACTCTGTCCTATGCTGATTTGAGGTTCACTGGGAATGCCTTGAATTTCAATACCTTTACCTATGGGTCCGGAATTAATCATTCTCGAACATTTACTTCAATGCCTTATGGTCGAGCAGCTAAGCGTCTTAACAAAAAATTGGTATTTGCAGTAGATGTAACCCAACCTTTTAATTCAAACTTAAATTGGGGAAATACCGCGTTCACGAGATATGCCGTTACCCAAAATTATCTGAGGGATGTCGATATAAGCCCCAAAATATCCTACAGTATGAATAAAAAATTACAATTAGGCGCAGGTATAAACTTTAATTATGTCCTCAATAATGAAATCAACTGGGCTTATCCTACCAGCCCCACTACCTATGGCATACTGACCAATCCTACCCATAGTTTTGGCGTGGGTTATAATTTAGGCTTGACCTATCTTTTTGATAAAAGTAATTTTTTAAGCCTTACCTATTATTCTAGGATTAGACAAAATACACAGGGAATCAGTAGATTGGGTAATTTAATTAATCCGAATTTAAATCTAAGTTTCTTCATGCCCGCAACCACTATTTTAGGCTATACGCATATATTTAATAAATATTGGCTTATAAGTTTACAAGGGTTTCTCAGTCAGTGGGATGTAAACCAAGAAGTCAGAGTGAACAATACAGCTGTGCCTCCACCAAATCAAAACTTTCGTTTTGATTTGAGTTTTTCTAAGTCCTATGCTTTGCAGGCTGCCCTGCGTGCCCAAATGAATAAAAAATTAGGACTTGCCTTCGTAGGAATGATAGATGATGGTCCTGAAAAAAATCATCTTAGAACCATTGTTTTTCCTTCGGCAACCCAATATTTGGTTGGTTTGGCAGCAGATTATCATTTCAATAAACATACCACACTTGAGTTGTTAGCTGCACACGTCTTCTCATGGCCAAGCATCAATAATAGAGTGATAGTTGATGGTATTAGTATGCCTTTTACCACAGGGGCAGTTAATATAAATGTTGAAGTTTTAGACCTTCGGCTCAAAGTAGAGTTTTAAACAATGCTTCAGCAACTTTGATTAAATAAAACCAATACATATGAAAAACCTTTAACATAATAACCCACTGCTAAAAATAGCAGTGGGTTTTAAATGTCCCATCATTATGATTAAGGAGGAATCTAAAGTGTCTGAGGGACCATCCCTACATAGTCTTCTATGGTTTTCAAGTGACCTAGAATAGATATTAATAAAATAACAAAAGTTATAGCCTTGGCCGTGGTTGTTGTGTACCAGCTATTTCCTTATAAATCCCACTAAATAGGGTTAATTGGGGAGAGCGATACCCTGATGGTTGTTGGATTTTAACGGCATTTGTATGTCCCATCGAAGTATAGGAAGGCTCCATCCGCTTATATCCATGCATTAAGTCTTTAAGCATTTTTTCGTGATGCTTGCCTTGTTTTTGTATTTGCTCTGGGCTGAAGGTAGGTGTTGAAACTTGTTTATTTGAATTCCTCATAAAAATAATACAACGATTATACATATAAGTAATTTCTGGATTTAACATTACATAACGTCCCGAAGCATGCCTTTTTAGTGTTTGATGGAGTGCTGGATCAATTTCTGTTACCTCACCTGCGGGGTTATCGTAATATTGCAGCGCCAGTTTTAAAATATTCAAAGAAATTAAATAACTATCATATTCACATTGTTTCTGAATTTTGGTTTTAGGCTTTGCTGGCTGAGATACATCTAAACCTTTATAAAAAGCAATTTTTTTCAAGACCTCAAGTTGATAATTGAGCCGTGTTTTTAGGGTCGTGTTAATAATACTTGGAGCGACCAACCACACTGACTCTGCCCTGAAGCGTTCTTGCTCCAAATAGAAGCGGGTTTGTTCAAAAATTGTTTCGAATTTGCCTTCATTTATTGTTTTACTTTTTATGTCATTGAAAAGTTCTGTTGCAAGACTTAATAGTTCACTCACGCCATTAACAACCAGCCTGGTGTTTAAACGGTCATCAGGACCAGCTCCAAGCGAACTAAGTGCATTGTATTTTTTAATTTGAATCTCGATATAATTACATAAAAACACAAACAGCTCTTTTTGCTTTTCCATATTTGTCCTTAAGATAAGTGGTTGAAATCTCATGAGCATCGGCTACCAATGCTACTACCAAAGATACCTAAATACATTTTTCTAGTCCATTTTTTTCTGTTAAATGAATCATGCCTTAGACACTTATAAAAATGCATTAGGTAAATTTGAGGAATTTGTTTTTAAAAAAATTAGATGCGTTTACCCTGCTATGTCTGTATAATCCATGTCTGTATAACACTGACTTTTTCAGTTCTCTATAGTACATTTTATTCCTTAATTATTTGCACATTGCTATGACATTATTAATAACCAATGCTCTTGATGAAACCTTGAGACTTTCTATTTCTAATTTTTATACCCTCGAGCCTCTTTACGAACAAATTTATAAATGCAATCCCATCTTAATTGAAAGAAATATATCTTTGGAAGAATATAAGGAAGCTGTTCAGTTACTATTGAATGGCAAACAGATTGCATTAGATGCACTCCAAAAGGAGGTTGCATTAGACAAAGCCATTGTTTTGGTATTACAGGCAAGATCAAATGAAGGACAAAAGGCTTTTGGTCTAAGTCCTACTGATATAATTCGTTTAAAACCGCCTGAAATTCCAGATGAATTATATTGTCCTTTTTCCAAGCAGGTTTACGTCTTCCCTGTACAATATAAAGCCTATATAGTGGAAAAAGAATGGTTATTAAAAACTGCCATTTATTCAGGTAAATGTCCTTTAACCCGCGAGTTTCTAGGAAACAATAGAGTACGTAGGATGCCACTGGCAGAAGAAAAGTACGCAGAGGTAATGGATTTTTACAATGATTATCAAAACAGTGCCTATTTTACATATCTAAAAGATCAGCAATATAAATCAGAAAATGTAGAAGCAAGCCTCGAGTCAACTATTATTCGAAGATTAAAAGTAAGGGAAGAGCACAAACCTCTTTTTAGCAGAAGTGATACCTTTAAACTAAGGACGGCAGATGATAGAAGAGCGCGGTTGAAAAGGCTGGTGTTAGATTCTATAACCCATGAATGCAACTCGGAGGAGAAGGGCGCTAGTGTTTCCAGGGTTAGTATGTGGCACTTACTGGCACCATCAGGAGGTTTTACCAATGCAGAACGCCATCGCCATCATTCAAATACAGACCTTAGTAGTGGCCCGATAACTCAAAATGCAATGACAAAGTCTGTTGAAAGACCTTTTTTCAGGACTAGTAATCAAAGAATCAATTTCTCCTCTAAAAGTCCTGAGCCTGAATCCACAGAAAAATTACATAAATAATGACTACTTCAACTAGCTGTGGCATTGTAAATACTGTATTCCGCGCATACAAGCCCGGAAAGTAGTCATTCCGGGCATAATAAGTTATTAAGCCTTTGATACGATAAGAGCGTTTGCCCTGTTACTTTAGGCTGACATGATACCATTTTGATCAGCATATGCTAAAATTATAACCTTGGTACCAATATGCATAAATTCTTCATTGAGCCATTTGGCGGCACTTGGTAAAACTCGTACACATCCATGGCTAGATGAATGTTCTGGTACATCAAAGGCCGCGTGAATAGTAAATCCCTGATAAAAATACATACAATATGGCATTTTAGCACCACCTTGGGTGGCAACAGGATATTCACCTGAACGGCATTCTGCTCCTCGTTTATTATAAATTCTAAAGGTGCCCGTTATTGTACGGCATGACTCGTTTGAATTTTCTTCACAAGCATCCACCCCGGCAGAGCCAGAACCTGTCATAAGACGTAGACCGTCTTCATCATAAGCGGCCCAGGCTGACGCTTTAGGATCAAAAATAAATTGGCGCTCACCTGTTGCTCTAATTTGTAGCGGAAAATAATTGCGTCCGCGCTTGTCCCTTAAATAATGCGTGGTTCTGTGGACCACGCCAGCATCGTCTGTAATTAAAGTGGACTCATCATATTCCACACAAGATGTAAGACCGATGCTAAGTAATACACCTGCTAACAACAACAACTTTTTCATACTAATTTTCTCCACGATCGAGTGCAATGATTATTACACCCCTTACTAATAGTCTAATCTTTTAAACGTCTGTATCTGATCCGTGATGGTTTATTAGCAGCATCACCCAACCGACGTTTTCTATCCGCTTCATAATCACTGTAATTGCCTTCAAAAAATGTGATCACTGAATCGCCTTCAAAGGCCATTAAATGAGTACAAATTCTATCCAAAAACCACCTGTCATGCGAAATAACGATGGCGCAGCCCGGAAAATTAAGAATGGCATCTTCAAGCGCACGTAAGGTTTCAACATCCAAGTCATTACTCGGCTCGTCAAGCAATAAGACATTGCCGCCACTTTTTAATAATTTTGCCAAATGTACACGATTGCGTTCGCCACCAGATAATTGTGACATTTTCTTTTGTTGATCAGTTCCTTTGAAATTAAAACGTCCAACATAGGCCCGAGAGGGTATTTGGTAGCTTCCAACCTGCATGATATCATGTCCATCAGAAATTTCTTGCCAAACTGATTTATTATCATCTAAGTGATCGCGCATTTGATCAACATAAGCCAATTGCACAGTTTCTCCCACCTGAATAGTACCAGAATCTGGTGTTTCGACGCCGGTTAGCAATTTTAAAAAGGTTGATTTACCCGCGCCATTGGGGCCAATGATACCTAAAATACCACCCTTTGGTAATTTGAAATCTAAACCATCTATTAAAATTCTATCTCCAAAGGACTTTGTAATTTGTATACCTTCCACCACCATATCACCAAGCCGTTCACCCGGTGGAATATAAATTTCACTTGTTTCATTACGTTTTTGAAACTCTTTTGAGTTCATTTCCTCAAAACGAGCAAGTCGTGCTTTGTTTTTTGCATGGCGACCTTTAGGCGAGGTTCGTACCCATTCTAATTCTGCTTTTAAAGACCGTTGATATGAATCTTCTTGCTTTTTTTCCATGCTTAAGCGTGCTTCTTTTTGCTCAAGCCAAGCCGTGTAGTTGCCTTTATAAGGTATTCCTTCCCCACGGTCTAATTCTAAAATCCATTCTGCAGCATTGTCTAAGAAATACCTATCATGGGTGATAGCAACCACAGTCCCTGAAAAATTATCTAAATAATGCTCAAGCCATGCCACACTTTCTGCGTCAAGATGATTTGTTGGCTCATCAAGAAGTAACATATCTGGACTTGACAATAATAACCGACATAATGCCACACGGCGTCGTTCCCCTCCAGATAATTGACCAACGACAGCCTCCCAATCAGGTAATCTTAAGGCATCAGCAGCAACTTCAAGTTGTCTATCCAGATCCCAGCCACCACAGGCTTCGATGGCATTTTGTAATTCACCTTGCTCTTCAAGTAAGGTGTTCATTTCCTTATCGCTAAGTGTTTCCCCAAAACGCATATTAATAGCATCATAACGAGCTAATTTATCTTTAATCTCGGTGACGCCTTCTTCAACAACCTCGCGTACTGTTTTAGTTAGATCTAATTCTGGCTCTTGCGCAAGATAGCCAATTTTGATGCCGGGTTGAGGGCGCGCCTCGCCTTCATGGTGTTTATCAACGCCTGCCATAATTCGCAATAGAGTTGATTTTCCTGAACCATTTAACCCCAAAACACCAATTTTAGCCCCTGGATAAAAACTCAATGAAATATCTTTTAAAATAAAGCGTTGATTTTCAACAACTTTACTAACACGGTTCATTGTAAAAATATACTGTGACATACTTACTCCAGGTTCAAAAGCTTGCTAATAACTAAGTTACCAATTGAGAATTATTTTACCTGATTGACCAGAGGCCATGGTTTCAAAGGCCTCCTGATATTGATCAACAGGAAAATGATGGGTCAAAACTGGGTTTATATTTAATCCACTTTGCAGCATGGCAATCATTTTATACCAGGTTTCAAACATCTCTCGACCATAAATCCCTTTGAGCTCTAACCCTTTGAAAATGACATGATTCCAGTTAATGGCAGTATTTGGAGGTGGAATTCCTAACAAGGCCACATGACCACCATGGTTCATCGCCTGCATTAAGTCATCAATAGCTGTAGGATTACCTGACATTTCTAAACCAACATCAAAACCTTCTAACATACCAAGTTCAGCTGATACATCTGACAATTTTTGGTTTTTAACATTAACTGCTCTGGTAGCACCCATTTTACGAGCCAATTCCAACCGCGTTTCATTAACATCCGTAATTACAACATGCCGAGCACCTATATGTTTGACTATGGCAACAGCCATGATGCCAATAGGTCCTGCACCCGTAATTAACACATCTTCACCTACTACATTAAAGGCTGTGGCGCAGTGAGTGGCATTACCTAAAGGATCTAATATTGAAGCTTGGTCTTCGGTAATGTCATCAGGAAGAGGGATGACATTGGTTGCAGGTATTGATAGAAATTCTGCAAAGCAACCTGGTCTATTGACCCCAACACCCAAGGTGTTGCGACATAAATGGCGTCTTCCGGCTCGACAATTTCGACAAAATCCACAGGTTATATGCCCTTCACCTGAAACCCTTTGACCTACTTTGAGTCCTTTTACTTCTGAACCAAGCGCTATTACTTCCCCAAAAAACTCATGTCCTACCGTCATAGGTACAGGGATAGTGGCTTGCGCCCATTCATCCCAATTATAAATATGTATGTCAGTGCCGCATATGGCGGTTTTTTTTATTTTAATAAGAACATCATTAACACCATAGCTTGGGATAGGGACGTCTTCCATCCAAATGCCGGGTTCTTTCTTGGTCTTAACCAGTGATTTCATACTATACGCCTAAGTTAATGAATGACTGAAAATTCTTTTCCTGCTATTTCAAAGGCTTGCAAAGCTTTGTCCAAATGGTGGAGTTCATGTGCTGCAGACATTTGGGTCCGAATACGGGCCAAGCCTTTAGGTACAACAGGATAGGAAAATCCAATGACATATACACCAAGTTCAAGCAGACGATTAGCAAGTTGTCCTGCCAATGTTGCATCACCCAACATGACTGGGATGATTGCATGTTCCCCAGGAACCAATTGAAAGCCTAAGCGCGTCATTCCTTGACGAAAATATTGACTGTTATGTTTTACTTTTTCCGCTAACTGATTGTTTTGACTTATCTTGTCTAATACGATACTGGAAGTATGAGCAATAACCGGTGCCAGTGTATTGGAAAATAAGTAAGGTCGGGAGCGCTCGCGTAACCATTCAACAATGACTTGATTGGAGGAGGTATAGCCCCCTGAGGCCCCACCCAAAGCCTTACCTAGGGTGCCTGTTAAAATATCAATTTGATCACTGACTCCAAAATGTTCTGGAGTCCCGCGACCTGTTGCGCCCATAAAACCAACAGCATGTGAATCATCTACCATCACCATGGCTTTATATTTGTCAGCTAATTCACAAATGGCTGGAAGATTCGCAAGAATTCCATCCATAGAAAAAACACCATCCGTAGCAATGATCTTAAACCGTGCATTTTTTGCAGCAATTAATTGTTCTTCTAGGGCCTTCATGTCGTTATTAGCATATCGATAGCGAGCAGCCTTACATAAACGTACCCCATCTATAATGCTGGCATGATTTAAGGCATCACTGATGATGGCATCCTCTTCATTTAATAAAGTTTCAAAAAGACCGGTGTTTGCATCAAAACAAGATGAGTATAATATACTGTCTTCTTTGCCTAAAAATTGGCTGATTTTGTTTTCAAGTTGTTTATGGGAAGTTTGTGTCCCACAAATGAAGCGAACCGAAGCCATACCGTAACCATATTGCTCAAGTGCCTTTTGCCCTTCTGCTATAAGTTTTGGGTCATTTGCTAGGCCTAAATAATTGTTTGCGCATAGATTGATGACTTCTACACCATTGACTTGAATATCAGCTTGTTGCTGACTAGAGATTACCCGTTCTCCTTTATATAATCCTTCTTTTTTTAATAAATCAATTTCATTTCGTAGATGGTCACTCAATTCATTGCGCATGCGGTTACTCAGTTGAAAATTTTAGTTAGGCATAATATCAAATTATAACCATTGTAACTACGGCAGAAGGTGAAGTAATTTGAGAATTTGTTGATGAATTTCTCTTTTTTCCATTAAAACTTAGCGCAGCGGTGGATTTCTTGTTAGAATTGCGGCAGGAAAATTGCAATGCAAAATTTTTGGTAAAGAACGATTCAATATCATATACAATTATCTTCAAAGTGTTTTTTTTTGATGCATTATAGAGGGTATTTCTGTTGGTTCTTAATATAAATATAACGGTAAACAAAATGAACAACCAAAGTGCACGCACAAATATGATCAAACAACAATTACGTACAGGGGATGTCTTAGATGAATCCATATTGAATCTTTATAATTTAATCCCACGCAATGAATTTGTGCCAGAACAGTATTCTCAATTTGCTTATTCAGATATGCAAATTCCATTAGCACATGGCCAGAAAATGTTAAGTCCTTTGGAGGAGGGGAAAATTTTACAAGGCTTACAACTTACTGGGAATGAAATCGTTTTAGAAGTTGGAACAGGCACTGGTTTTTTTACAGCCCTTTTATCAAAATTATGTAAAAAATTGATAAGTGTAGATTATTATTCAGAATTTACAGCATCTGCAGGTAGACTTTTACAATCCTATGATTGCAATAATGTGACTTTGATAACAGGTGATGGCAGTAGAGGTTGGTTAGAAAATGCACCCTATGATGTCCTGATTATGACTGGTTCCATTCCACGGCTTACAGAAACGCATATGATGCAAATCATTCCCGGTGGGAAATTATTTGCAATAGAAGGCTTATCTCCAATCATGTGTGGCAATTTATATCAATTAAGTCAAAATGAGACCTGGACTAAATCAATTCTTTTTGAAACAGATATTCCTTCATTGGTTGATAAACAAAAACCAGAAGTCTTTATCTTTTAGGAAAGGTTTGTATGAGACGATCTCTGTTGTTTTGCTTTTTTATGTTTTGTTGTTGTATACAGCTGTTTGCTTCAGATTTAATGGATATTTATGTTCAGGCTTTGGATAATGACCCTATATTCAAAGCCGCCTATGATACCTACATGGTTACCTCTGAGGCCACACCACAAGCAAGGGCTGCTTTGTTACCTCAATTGGCTATAAACACATTAAGTGGTCGTAATTATTTAAAAGCATTGGCCGGGGGCTTTAGTACTGCTGATTATTATGCATCTAACTATTGGGAATTTACTGCCTCCCAGTCTATTTTTAATTATCAAGCCTGGGCAAAAGTTGCACAGGCAAAAGCCTCTGTTAAAGCTGCGCAGGCAACTTTCAATGATGCTGCGCAAGATTTAATGATACGTACAGCCAGAGCCTATTTTGAGGTGTTGCTAGCTCAAGATACCCTTGATTTTGCTGAAGCCAAAACACGCGCCAACAAACGTCAACTGGATCAAGCTACTAAAAGGTTTCAGGTTGGAGTGGTGGCAATTACAGCGGTTTATGAGGCCCAAGCAGCTTATGATCAGTCAGTAGCCACAGTGATTACAGCCAAAAACAATCAAATGAATCAAAACGAAAATTTGAGAAAATTAACCAACCATTATTATGAACACCTTGCGCCTTTGAGAAATAAACAGATACCTTTAAAAAGTCCAGAGCCCGATGATGTCAACCAATGGGTGGATACTGGATTAAAACAAAATTTTAAATTATTTTCTGCTAAATACAATGTAGAGGTGGCCAAGGAAAATGTAAAAGCATTGTCTGCTGGCAATTGGCCTGTTTTATCAATACAAGGCAATGCCACTGAAACTCGTAATGATGTGGCCAATAATTCTGTATTTTTACCTAAAAGGCAAGTATTTTCCAATATTGCTGTAGCTATGAATTTTCCTTTCTTTCAAGGTGGGCTAGTACAATCCCAAACACGTCAAGCACAGTCAAATTTCCAATTATATAGTGAACGTCTGGAACAATCGTACAGAGATGTTATTGTAAACACTAGAATTGCTTTTAACACTCTTAGGGATGGTATCAGCAAGGTAAAGGCTGATAGAAAAACCATTATTTCCCAACAGAAATCACTTCAAAGTGTAGAAGCGCAATTTCTAGCAGGAACGCGTACCATGGTGGATGTGGTTAATGCACAAAGAAGCTTGTTTGAAGCACAAGAGCAATCAGCCCGCTCCCAATATAACTTTATCAATGGTATGTTAAATCTCAAATATCTGGCAGGTTCTTTGAACGCAAATGATTTAGAACTTGTAAATTCTTGGCTTGCGACCACTAGGGTCGACGGATTACCCCCAAATGGGGATAATGTTTACAAATAATATGTAGGTTACTATGACAACCAATCCTTCTAAAATTGAAAAAAAGTTATTGCATTATACTGGTAAAGCCATTGCTGATTTTAACATGATACAACGTGGTGATCGTGTAATGGTTTGTTTATCGGGTGGTAAAGATTCGTTTACCATGCTGACTATACTCAATAGTCTTAGACGGCGTTCAGGGAATAAATTTGAAATCTTTGCCTTTACATTGGATCAATCTCAACCCGGTTGGGATGATGCGGCATTGCGCAATTGGTTAACTGAACAAGGCATTCAATTTGAAATCTTAACTCGAGATACTTACAGTATTGTCAAAGATAAAATTCCTGAGGGCAAAACCTATTGTTCTTTGTGTTCTCGTCTAAGGCGTGGGATTATTTATCGCTATGCTGAGGAACAAGGCTTTAATAAAATCGCTTTGGGACACCACCGTGACGATTTGATTCGCACATTGATGATGTCCATTTTATACAATGGCGATATCCGTTCAATGCCACCGAAATTACTCAGCGATAATAAAAAGCACATAGTGATTCGCCCTCTGAGTTATGTGCAGGAAAAAGACATCATTGCCTTTGCTCAGGAGCAGGCTTATCCTATCATTCCTTGCACTTTATGTGGTTCACAAGAAAATTTAATGCGAAAAAAGGTTACGAGATTAATTGATCAATTGGCTAGTGAAAATCCAAAAGTTCCCAGTAATATTTTGCATGCTTTACAAAGTTTAAAACCAAGTCAATTAATGGATCAAAGCATGTGGAATTTTAAACACCTTGAAAATGAACTAATAACAGCGAATACCATGGAGCCAACAGAAATTGATTTCAAAGAATTTGAAGTTGCAATTGAGGAAGATTAATTAGTTGCAAGGCGTAATTGATTTTTCCCCAGTCCCTACGTCCCACGGACAAGCCGCTGACGTCGAACTAAGGTAAAATGAGTGTCGCACCAGATACTAATTAAAAAAAAGTGGTGACAGAGTAATTTTACCAATAAAGTAAGGGGCATGGGTTTCTCGTTTAGTCCACCTTTTAACCTGGAGTGTGAAAGATGAAACGCAAATTCCGAGTGTACTTAAAACGTTATTTAAAATTTGATCTGGTTGCAGCAATCGTAGTTTTTCTTGTGGCAATACCTTTGTGTTTGGGAATAGCTTTAGCCTCAGGTGCACCCTTGTTTTCTGGGATTATCAGCGGGATCATCGGTGGTATCGTAGTCGGTAGTTTGAGTGGATCCCAGATCAGTGTCAGCGGACCTGCAGCAGGTATGGCAGCTGTAGTAGTCACAGTAATTACTCAGTTGGGCGATTTCAATGCTTTTTTACTTGCTCTTGTTTTCGCAGGTGTATTACAGATTTGTATCGGTGCTATTAAAGCCGGATTTATTGCTGATTATGTGCCTTCAAATGTGGTACAAGGCCTATTGTGTGCAATTGGTATTTTATTAATAATCAAACAATTGCCCTTAGCTTTTACTCTGTCTACAGACTTCAACGAACTTAAAAAAAATTTACTAGAAACAACCGAAGGGATAACTTTGAGTCCTTTGTTAGCTATTTCGCACCACATTAATTCAGGAGCGATGTTAATAACCTTTATCTCTTTAAGTATATTGGTTTTTTTTGATAAAACTAAAAACAAGGTTTTCAAAGAAATACCTGCACCTATCATCGTCGTTATCATAGGTATTATTTTAAATGAATTTTTTATCTGGACCTCTTCTCCATTGATTCAAAATTCACCTCAACTGGTCAATATACCAAAAGCAAATGGCCTGGGCGCCTTATTCAGTCAACTGGAATTTCCCAATTGGTCTTCTTTAACAAATCCTAAAGTATATTTGTATGCTTTTATTATAAGTATCGTGGCCTCCTTAGAAACATTATTAAATTTAAAAGCCGGTGAACGATTAGACAAAAAAAGACGACACAGCTCCTCAAATCAAGAATTGGTAGCACAGGGGATAGGCAATCTTACAGCTGGGATGATTGGAGGCATTCCAATCACTTCTGTAATTGTTAGAACCTCAATCAACATACAAGCTGGTGCCAGTACGAAATGTTCGACCATTTTTCACGGTTTTTTCATTTTATTTGCTGTCATGCTTATACCTGAAGCTTTGAATAAAATCCCCTTATCATCGCTTGCTGCTATTTTAATTCATACAGGTTATAAGTTAAACAAGCCAGTCATTTATAGCAACATCTTTAGCCAAGGAATGGATAGATTTATACCATTTATAGCCACATTGGTTGGTATCATAGCCTTTGATTTATTGACAGGCATACTTGTGGGTCTTTCATTCAGCTTATTTTATATATTAAAATCTAACAGCCGAGCCCGATTTGATTTGATAAAGGAAATTTATCCAAAAGGGGAAACCAATCGTCTGGTATTGCCTCAGCAGGTTAGCTTTCTTAACAAGGCCCCTTTGATTGCTGAATTAGATTCCATACCTAGAAATTCCAGACTCATCATTGATGCACGCTATAGTCATTATATTGATAAAGAAATATTAGAGCTATTAAAGGTTTTTCGCGACGAACAGGCCCCTAATAAGCAAATTTCTTTAAATTTAATTGGATTTAAAGATCAATATGATATCCATAACTATATAGATTTTATCAATGTGACCACCTATGATGTCCAAGCCAACCTAAGGCCTGCGCAGGTATTAAGCATACTTCAAGAAGGAAATGTTAGATTTTTAAATGACATTCGTATCAATCGTTCTAATCAGGCGGATGTAAGACTTACATCCAAAGCCCAACATCCTATTGCTGTTGTTCTTGGATGTATTGATTCAAGAGTTCCAGTGGAAACAATTTTTGATATGAGTTTTGGTGACATGTTCTGTGTTAGAATCGCTGCCAATGTAATAAATGATGATATATTAGCCAGCATGGAATATGCTTGTAATGTTGTTGGAGCCAAACTTATCCTCATACTTGGACATACTCAGTGTGGTGCTATTCAATCTGCCTGCGATGGTATAAAAAAAGGTCATATTACCCAGTTGCTCACTAAAATAAAACCTGCAATCACTGCGGAAACAACTATTCAGTCCAATCGAAACAGTCAAAATGTGGCATTCGTAAATCATGTGACTGAATTGAATGTCGCCAATACATTAAAAACAATTTATGCACGCAGTGAAATTTTGCATAATATGATTGATAATAACGAGATTTCAATGACCGGAGCTGTTTATGAAGTACACAGTGGCAAGGTCCGTTATAAAAATTATAGGGAAGAGTTACTAAAACTAGATGGTCAAGAAAACGAACATCTTGCTAACAAATTAGAGGAAGTCCTTAAAGAAGCAAACATTGATTAGTTTTATACAAGGGGTTGTTTATAGATGAACAACTTCATACCCCCAATCTTCAGGAGTTAACATGCGAGCATCCCAATGGTTCATATCAACCCTTAAAGAAACGCCAAATGATGCTGAGATATCTTCTCATCAATTCATGCTCAGGGCTGGTTTGATCCGTAAGTTGGGTTCTGGCCTATATACATGGTTGCCTTTGGGTCTTAAAGTCTTGCGAAAAATTGAGACAATAGTACGTGAGGAAATGAGTGCCATCTATGCATTAGAAGTCCTCATGCCCGCAATACAACCAGCTGAACTTTGGCAGGAAACTGGTCGGTGGGATACCTTTGGTGATTTACTTTTAACCATGCAAGACAGCAATGACAGAGCCTATTGCTTTGGCCCAACGCATGAAGAAGTTATAACGGACTTGATGCGTACCGAGTTGCAATCCTACAAACAATTGCCAGTTACCTTTTACCAAATACAAACTAAATTTCGAGATGAAATTAGGCCCCGTTTTGGTGTTATGCGTGCACGTGAATTCATCATGAAAGATGCTTATTCTTTTCATGTAAGTTCTGAAAGTCTTCAGAAGACTTATCAGAGTATGTATGAAGCCTACTGCCGTATTTTTGACCGGATGGGTCTAACATACCGAGCGGTGGAAGCCGACACTGGCGCAATTGGAGGTTCTGCCTCTCATGAGTTTCAAGTGTTAGCAGATTCAGGTGAAGATTTGATTTTTTATAGTGATGTCAGTGCTTATGCTGCTAACATCGAGCAGGCTACGAGTTTGCAAATGCCTAAAGCCAACAAACCAGCTGACCAAACAATGAGCTGTGTTGAAACGCCCTATATAAAAACCATCTCGGAACTGTCTCACTTCTTAAATGTAAGTAGCAATCAAATTATAAAAACTTTGATTGTGAAAGGCAAAGAGCATCCTATGGTTGCCTTGATTATCAGAGGTGATGACGAGCTTAATGAGGTGAAAGCAATAAAACATCCACTGATTGCATCCCCCTTTCAGTTTGTAGACGAAGAAGTGATACTTAAATCACTTAAAGTATATTCAGGTTCCTTAGGTCCTGTGGATTTAACTATTCCTATCATAGTGGATCATCATGCCCTTGCTATGGAATCCTTCATATGTGGTGCCAACCATAATGACAGACATTTTATCAATGTAAGCTGGGACCGAGATGCTAGCTATCAAGAAGCCTTCGACTTGCGCAAGGTAAAAGAGGGTGATCAAAGCCCAGATGGCAAAGGGATTTTGCGATCTTGTCGCGGCATTGAAGTTGGCCATATCTTTCAATTAGGAGATAAATATGCTCAAGCTATGCATGCTGCTGTAATTAATGAAGAAGGGCACTTACAAACCATGATGATGGGTTGTTATGGTTTAGGTATCAGTCGAGTTGTTGCCGCCACTATTGAACAACATCATGATGACAAAGGTATTATATGGCCAAGTGCCTTAGCCCCCTTTCAAGTGGTAATTATACCTTTAAACATTCATAAATCAGCAAAAGTTCAAGAACATGCACAAGCTATTTATCAGCAATTGTTAGACTTAGGTATAGACGTTTTATTAGATGATAGAAATGAAAGAGCGGGTGTATTGTTTGCTGATCATGATTTAATAGGCATTCCTCATCGGCTACTTATTAGTGACAGAAATTTAGAACAGGATGTAGTTGAATATAAAGCGCGCGCCACTGGTGAAACTAAGATGGTTGAATTAGGTAAAGTGATTGATTTCTTATCACAACTTTTAATCGAGTAACGTAACCTCTTAAGAAATTAACTTAAAACATAGATTAGGTCTTACATTCAGCCATTGATCATAACTTTAGTTTTTAACATTTAAATCATGCTACATTCAGGAGATATATCGCGCAAAAAGACGCGCTTAAGGATGGCGTACATAGTCATACCTAGGCGTGCCTCGAGTTGCACCTAGGTGTGCCTAGTCATACATTAAGGGTTAAGAAAAGCTTATAGTGTATTTAACAGATAAGCCAGTCTGCATCCCGCAACGTCATCCTGAACGCGTCTTTTTGCGTGAAGGATCTCCTAAATGTGGCACTGTTTCTTACATATTGATTGAAATAAAACTTTTTATTCAGGATTAGATGCATTTTCAAGAACATTCTTGTTCCACGTGAAGAGATCCATCGCGCAAAAAGACGCGCTTGCGGACGTACCTGGGGTGCCTAGTCGTACCTAGGCGTGCCGTGTTTAGACCGGAGCTTGGTGAGCTTAAAAAGCGGGATGTTTAAAATTTTGTATGCTAAAGCTCGCACAGTCTCTGTCAGTTAGATTAGCTGCATTTAATGCAAATGGTCGCCTTGTAGAATTGTCGACCAATTTGGCTTGATTGTGCATAAACACTGGTATAATGCGCTGGGTTTTGTTATTTTAGGATATATTTTTTTCATTCCTTTATTCCAAATATCATGTCTGAGTTAAAACCCCAAATCATATTTGATCAAGAACTGTGTTTTAATTGCACTGGTAATTGGATTGTTTTAGAATTGAGTGGGTTTTTACAGACATTTAAAAGCACCACACTGCCTACCGGAAAAAAATTATCTTTAAATGGGCAATCCATTGAAGGTTTTGATAGCGCAGGTGCATTAACGCTTATCAATTGTATAAACATTTTAAAAGGCCGAGACAACCAGGTCGACTTGGTTAACTTCTCCGATAATCACTTTCAATTGCTGCAATTGATTGAAACAAAAAACTTAGACTATCAAACCCCAAAAACACCTAAAAAAAATCTGCTGGCCAAGTTAGGTGAGGAGTCTGCTAACAAAATGAGGCAGGTTGATGGGTTTATGGTATTAGTGGGTGATTTGGCGACAAAATTTTTTCAAGCTTTGGGTAACTGGCGCAGATTCCAATGGCCAAGTATCATATCTAATATTGATTCGGCAGGAATAAAAGCTTTGCCTATAGTTGGACTGCTTTCTTTTTTAATAGGGGTTGTTCTGGCTTATCAGATGGGATTACAGCTAAATACATATGGAGCCAACACGTTTATTTCCTATTTATCTGGTACCGCTATATTTCGAGAATTTGGTCCCCTAATAACAGCCATCATCGTTGCTGGCCGCACCAGTTCGGCCTTTACCGCCCAAATTGGCTCTATGAAGGTCAACGAAGAAATTGATGCCCTGTTGACTATGGGTTTGTCTCCTACTGAATTATTAGTACTGCCAAAAACTTTGGCTTTGTTGTTTGTGTTTCCATTATTGATTTTCTGGGCTGACCTTTTTAGCGTCCTTGGGGCTATGTTCATGTCAAAAACGATGCTTGGGATTGAATATTCTGATTTTTTGCAAAGATTAAGAGATTCTGTGGGTTTTTATCAATTCAAACTAGGTTTATATAAAGCCCCAGCCTATGCAATCATCATTGCCCTGGTTGGTTGTTTTCAAGGGTTTAGAGTAAAATCCAGTGCTGATAGTATCGGCAGTCAGACCACTAAAAGCGTGGTCCAGGCTTTGTTTTTGATTATAGTTGCTGATGCAACTTATTCAATTATATACAGTTGGTTGAAGCTATGATGAGTGAGCCAGTCATTGAAATCAAAGGCTTGAAAAATTACCTCGGTAATCAATGGGTCCACTCCAATGTAGATCTTTGCGTAAATAAAGGTGAGATCCTGGCCATCATTGGTGGATCAGGTAGCGGTAAAACCACCATCTTGCGCTGCTTGTTGATGTTATTACAACCAACAGCGGGGCAAATAAAAGTATTTGGAAAAGACATTCAAAAATTAAATACCCAAGATGCTTTTTTAATTCGTAGGCGTTGGGGTATGCTATTTCAACACAGTGCTTTATTTTCAGCCATGAGTGTTTTAGACAATATCAAGTTTTCAATGCGAGAATTTACCAATTTAGAGCCTGAATTGATGCATCAATTGGCCTTACTAAAAATAGCCCTTGTCGGATTGCCGCTCAATGCCGGTGAAAAATTCCCTTCCGAATTGAGTGGCGGTATGCAAAGACGCGCAGCTGCAGCGCGTGCCATTGCTATGGATCCTGAATTGTTATTTCTAGATGAGCCCACCACAGGGTTGGATCCACGAAGTGCAAGGTTGTTTGATGATTTGATTGTTTTTTTGAGAAACGCATTGAATTTAACCATAGTCATGATAAGTCATGACATAGAATCATTAAAAAGAACCACAGACCGAGTAGCATTTGTTGGGGATGGACAAATCATTAGTATTGAACCAATCAAAGAATTAATGCAAAATAAAAATCCATTGATTGCTGACTATTTCAATCAACTTTAAGAGGATAAGCTTTTGGAATCAAAAACCAACTACACCATAGTCGGTATCATTGTCCTTATATTGGGAGCCAGTTTGCTCTTTGTATCTGTATGGTTATCCAGTGGTTTTAACTCAAAACAATATGATTTTTATACTGTATTTTTACATGAGGCAGCGGCAGGTCTTAGTGAAGATTCAGCGGTAAAATTCAATGGGGTTCAGGTTGGATTTGTAAAAAAAATAAAATTAAATCCCACTGATCCACGACAAGTTGAAATCACCTTAAGTATTGAGCGCCATACACCAATCACAACCAGCACCTTTGCCACCTTAATTTCTCAAGGTATCACTGGTGTCACTTACGTCGGTTTATCCGCAGGATCCTCTGATTTAACGCCGCTGCAAAAGATGCCAGGTGAACCCTATCCAGTAATCCCTGCCAAACCGTCTTTATTTAATCAACTTGATAGTATCTTAAAAAATGTTTCTGTTAATGTGAATAAATTGAGCGAGAAAGCACAACTTATCTTTAATGAAGAAAATGCGCTATACGTAAAAAATACTTTGGCTAATATGGAACGTTTTTCCGATGTTATAGCAAAAAATAGTAAACATGTAAGCAATAGCTTGAAAAGTGCTGATGTCTTTTTAGCAAACATTTCAAAAGCCAGTCGAGATTTGCCAGAAGTTATGAATAAGCTCAAACAGGGGAGTGAAAGTGTATCGGAAACCATGCGGGCAGGTAAAAATGCCGTCGATAAAATATCACAGCAGACCTTACCTCCGACAATTACCTTGATTAATCGGTTAAATGCTATAGCCGCCAATATGGAAAAAGTAAGTAAGGAGATGCGACAAAATCCTTCTGTGCTAATTCGAGGAATCCAACCACCTAAATCTGGCCCAGGAGAATGAACATGAAAACCAAGTTTGCGATGTTAGGGGCCTTCTTATTGATTGGTGGTTGCTCTGTAAAAACACCCATCAGTACCCAATATCAATTGAAGTCTTATTGTATCAAACACGGGGCTGGTGGCCCTTGTCATTATACCCTGATGGTTTCAGTACCCGAGGCTGCTGGCTCTTACTTAACTGAGCAGATGTGGTATGTCCGTGAGCCTTTTCAGGTTCAAGCCTTTGCCCATAATGCCTGGGTTAGTCCTCCTGCTGCCATGCTGTATCCTCTATTAATACAAAGTTTGCAGCATTCAGGTTTCTTTCATGCAGTCACTTCAAGTGGTTATAGTGAGGGTACTGATTTTAGACTAGACACCCAATTGTATACTTTAGAGCAAAATTTTCTCAAACACCCCAGCGAAATGGAGTTCAGCGCAAAAGTTGTGCTTACAAATATAAAGGATAACCATATTTTAGGTTCCCATATCATCACAGAGCATGTTCCTTGCCCCAGTGACACCCCTGAGGGAGGAGTCATCGCTGCAAATCAGGCCGTAGAATTGTTTACCGCCGAGGTAAATGAGTTTGTTAGAACACTTATAAGACATCACTTATAAGACATCACTTATTAGATAAGACACTTTGTTCTGATTAAAAAAAACTGTATAATGGCCAGCCATGATGACCTCTGCGTCTATTTTAATAATTAATAAAAAAGAAATGAAAGGAGATAAAGGATGAAAGTTGTATCAATATGTAAAATTGGGCTTTTAGCTGCCAGCATAGTATTAGTCGCTGCCTGCTCTAAAACCCCCGGTAGTGCTGATGGAGCCCCCATGGGTGATGCAGGTGCTACAGCTGAAGGTTTAGGACAAATGACTCACTTTGCAGGACAAGAACCTGGTGAATCTTACACCACCAAAGCCCCGCATAATCAATTATATTTATTTTCCTATGATGATTCAAATTTGGCGCCCAAATATCTACCTTCTGTGAATGCACAAGCTGAATACATGCGCTCACATCCAGGTGCAAGGGTGATGGTAGCTGGACATACGGACGAACGCGGAAGTCGCGAATACAACATTTCTTTAGGTGAACACCGTGCAAATACTGTAGCAGATATTTTGCGTATGGCAGGTGTAAGCAGAGACCAGGTACGTGTTGTGAGTTATGGTAAAGAACGCCCAGCTAATTTAGGGCACGATGATGCGTCACATGCTCAAAATCGACGTGTCGAATTCATTTATGAGGCAACAAGATGATCTTTTGCAAAAAATACATTTCAATTGTCTTAACTCTATGGCTGCTCCCAATGTCCCTTTGGTCCGCGGCGCCAGTAGTTGATAAAAGTGATGATTTTGCAATGAGAGAACAACAGGAGTGGGAGTCCCCTCCTGTTGGTTCTCGCTACAATGAGTCAAAATATGAGGGACTAAGAAATCGGTCTCAAAAATATACTCCTGCAACGGATGAGACACCGCTGGTAAAAGAGGATTTTACCGAAGGCCATACGGATGCTCGCCAACAACTCAATGCCAGTGCCTCACTCATTGATAAAATACAAAGTTTAAGGCAGGAAATTCAAGAGCTGCGTGGTCAATTAGAAATACAAGCCCATGATTTAAAATTGTTGCAACAACAACAAATCGCTTTTTACAAAGATTTAGACTCACGATTAGCCACAGGCGCAAATAAAATTGCACAACCAGTGTCGCCAGCGCCAAGTATAGGGTCAGCAGCGCCAATATCGGTGCCAACCGCGTCTCAAGAAAAAATTCAAAAAATGGAAAAAAAACCTGTTGATACTCCCACAAGATCACTTGCGCCTGTATCACGAATGAATCCAGCAGATGAACAAATAAGTTATTTAGCAGCTTATGAGTTAATCAAAAATAAACGTTTTGATGAAGCTTTAGCCGCCATGCAAAGATTTGCACAAAATTATCCACAAGGTGGCTATACAGCCAATGCAGAATATTGGATTGGTGAATTGTATTTACTGAAAAAAGAGTATGCAAAATCAATTGAACATTTTGAGATAGTATTAGATCAATTCCCAACCTCAAGCAAAGGTTCTGCTGCCATGCTCAAAGATGGGTATGCTTATGCCGCAGCAGGTGATGTGCTTACCGCTAAAAAACGTTTGCAACAAGTGATAAGAAGTTATCCCAATACCAAATCTGCTCAATTGGCTTCAATAAAATTAGAATCCATTGACGTCTCATGAACCCACACACCCCAGCTTTAAGAATCACTGAAATATTTCATTCGCTCCAAGGGGAGTCGATTACGGTTGGATTGCCAACCGTGTTTGTACGCCTAACCGGTTGTCCCTTGCGTTGTCAATATTGTGATACCGCTTACGCATTTAATGGTGGTAAACAAAAAAGTTTAGAAGATATCATGCAATTGGTATCTGGCTTTTCTTGCCAACATGTTTGTATAACTGGTGGAGAACCCTTGGCACAACCTGCCTGTTTTCCCCTTTTAACCAATTTATGCGATGCAGGCTTTTTCGTATCTCTTGAAACAAGTGGGGCTCGAGATATTTCACTGGTGGACAAACGGGTTATGATAGTAATGGATTTAAAAACGCCAGACTCTTTAGAATCAGATAAAAATCTATGGACAAATGTAGAATTTTTAAAACCAAGCGATCAAATTAAATTTGTTTTATGCAGTCGAGAAGACTACGACTGGGCCTGTCAAATGATAAAAGAACATCGATTAACAGAGCGTTCACAACTTCTATTTTCGCCCAGCTGGAAGCAACTTGAGGCGCGCGCACTTGCAGATTGGATAGTTCAAGACAAACTCGCAGTGCGTTTTCAATTGCAACTACATAAAATTTTATGGAATGACGCGCCTGGTCATTGACTTCAAGGAGAGACTTTATGCATTGGCTTGCTCAAGCCCCAGCTAATATAGCTTTGATTAAATATATGGGAAAACAAGATGACAGGGTGAATTTACCTGCGAACGCGTCTTTTTCTTATACCCTTCCACATTTATTGAGCACTGTTAAATTAGAAGCTTTAACCTCGCAAAAGGACCTTTGGGAGCCACTTATCATTCCTGGCGGTCCTGATTTTAGATTGCCTGAGTCGGCGCAGAGGCGCTTTATTGAGCATTTAAACCGTATTAAAACGGTATTTTCCTATGAAGGGGGGTTTTTAATACAATCTTCGAATAATTTTCCTCATAGCACAGGTTTAGCAAGCTCAGCATCCAGCTTCGCGGCTTTGACTAAGTGCGCAATCCTTGCCCTATGTGAATTGACTGGTCAACCAATTCCTTCTATAGATGAACAAGCACAATTAAGCCGTTTGGGATCAGGTTCATCATGTCGCTCTTATTATGCGCCCTGGGCTTTGTGGCAAGGAAAGACCGTTTGTCCTGTTGACTTGCCTTATAAAGAGTTGATACATCAGGTGGTGGTGGTCAACAGTCAAGAAAAAGAAGTTTCATCAAAAGAAGCGCATAAACGGGTTAAATCCAGTGTGCATTATGCAGGTCGTATTGAACGTGCTGAAGCGAATTTAAAGGCTTTGCTCAATGCCCTAATGGCACAAAATTGGTCAGATGCCTATCAAATATGTTGGCGCGAATTTCAAGATATGCATATGTTATTTAACACTTGCACAGATCCCTTTGTTTATCAGACAACCAGTGGCCAAAATTTATTAAAAGATTTACAAGACTTTTGGCATGTGAATAAAGATGGCCCCATCATTACAATGGATGCAGGTCCTAACATTCATTTGCTATATAGGATGGATCAGGGGTCCCTTGCTGAACAAATCAGGCAAATGTATTTGGTAGGTAATTTCGATGTTTTGTGACTTTAAAACCAAGACTTTTGCAAAATGGATACTAGCTGGCGAGCATGCAGTAGTTAGAGGCAATGAAGCTTTGGTATTTCCTATCCCAGATAAACAGCTGATTTTTACCTATAATGCCAATGTCTCTTCCTTGAGTGCAGATTATACCGGCAGTCATGGCCCCCAAATGCATTTGTTGTTTTGGAGTGTATTAGAACAAGGCATTCAATTATTAGGTGGTTCGGTAAATCAATTATATGGCCATTTCCATCTGGATTCTAACATACCTATAGGCGTTGGTTTGGGTGCCTCTGCTGCTTTATGTGTGGCTATGAGCCGATGGTACTGTGCACAACAAATGATTGATGCCTCCTACTGTCATGAATTTGCAAAAAATTTAGAGCATCTGTTTCACGGCACCAGTAGTGGATTGGATATTGCTGGCGTTTCTTCAGAAAAGGGCGTTTATTTTAAAGCTGGGACCTGCCTTCCTGTGAATCAAATTTTTTATCCTAATTGGTATTTATCCTCCTGCAATCAAATTGGAGTTACCTCAGATTGTATAGGCCAAGTACAGCAGTTATGGAAAAAAGATGCCCAGCTTGCTGAGAAAATTGACAAACAAATGGTGGAAGCTGTTCATGAAGCCAAACAGGCCTTAGAATATGAGGATACACAAGCGCAAGCCCACTTAGCCAAAGCCATCAACAAAGCTAGAGACTGTTTTATGCAATGGGGATTGATAAGCGAAAGCTTGCAGCAGCACATCAATCAACTACTGAAGGCTGGAGCTAGCGCTGTTAAACCTACAGGCTCGGGGGGTGGTGGCTATGTATTGAGCTTATGGAATCAAGCACCTGATAGTTCTAGTATTGAATTAACACGCATTTAAACCTCAATAAAGCCCACTCCTGTAGTCAATAAAGTGACAGTGACGCTGCTCTGAGAAATACAGACAGTGAATTGTACAAAGCAATAAATCAACAAAGAATTAGCTTTTTTAAACCAAAAACAAAATCCATGAAAATTATAGAGCAACCCTTGCCTTTAAGGAATGGATTGTAAAAAACGACGGCGTAGGGGATATGTAGAGGCTATCTTTAATGTAATTTAACCTCTGGCCGTTTCTTTCTTAACAGAAAATCAATAAAACAACTAAGAATAATAAACCGCGCACCTTTCACAATTAATAGATGTTTTTTATAAAGAAGCCAATAGGTAAGCCTGGCAAGGCTACCCTCTATAAAAAAATTTTTCACAATTCGGCCCATTAAAACCCCTACCGTATGACTGTGACTTAAGCTTATTAAAGAACCATAATCTTTATAGTGATAGACGGGTAGTGGTTTTTTTAAAATTAAATTACGAATAGATTTGGCTAAAAAATTCGCTTGTTGATGAGCAGCTTGCGCTCTAGGGGGAACGAATCCTAAATTTCCCTTTTTATCTATTTGAGGGCAGCTAGCACAATCGCCAAAAGCAAAAATATGGGTATCCCGTGAAACTTGTAATGTATCCCTTACAATAAATTGATTTATAGCATTAAGTTCTAAAGAATGAGTAATGAATGAATTATTGACCTTAACACCTGCAGCCCATACTGTAAGAGAAGAATCGATAAGCCGCTTATCAGTAGTTTCAAGGCCTTGAGGAGTTGCTTTTACAATTTTGGTGTCAGTGAGGATATTGATATTATTTTTTAGCAAATACTTGGCCACATTATTAGAAATTCGCTCAGGCATCATATTTAATAAACGTGTTCCAGACTCAATCAGGGTTATTTCAAAAAGAGGATGGCTAGGGGTTTCTTTTTTATTTAAATATTTAAGCGCATGAGATAATGCATAAGAAAGTTCAGCTGCTAATTCTACGCCGGTCGCCCCCCCGCCCACAATGCTGATTTTAATTTTATCTTCACGGCCTCTTTGAACATTTATAATATGATTTATAAGCTTTTGATGAAATGCTTCTGCGGTAGATATATTATCTAAAAAGAGACAATAATCCTTAACCCCTGGGATATTAAAATCATTAACCTGACTTCCAATTGCTATCACAAGGATATCATAAAAAATCTTTTGCTCAGAGAATGGTTCAAGGTTAATCCATTTTTTTTGTTGATTGATTTCTTTTAACCCCCCTTGTAAAAATGTAAATCCTTTCTGGTAGGCGTAAGAAATATAGTTTACTTCATCATGATAAGAGGAAAAAGTGCCTGCAGCTATTTCATGCAGTAAAGGTTTCCAAAGATGTTTTAATTGCCTATCTATCAAAGTAATCTCTAGAGGTATTTTTTTTGATAAATGGCATAGTCTCATTACTAATTCAAGCCCTCCAGCACCCCCGCCCACAACTACTATTTTTGTCTTACTATTCATCAGTTGTCTCTAGATTTAGGGGGCTATACTCATATCGTTCCTGCATATTCGGGTTTAAGTTTCCCAAGCCAATTTCGTCATAAGTTTTACTTAATGCTAAAAATGCTTCTGCAACCCCCTCTTTTATCAGCACCTTCCTAACTTCTCCCATATTTCCGAATAGTGTAGGTCCCTGGCCATCTGCAATATAATAACTTTGATTCCCTTCTTTGATTTCAATGGTATAGGCAAATAAGTCATCCAATGAATAAACAATTGCGGTTTTCAATTGAGGATTAATATTTGATGGAGTATTTTTATTCATTTAAAATTCCAATAAAGGTTTGTGTTATAACTAAAAAGCCTAGCACAAATCAATTTTTTAGCACTGATATGAAGCTTAAGATTCTTTAAAATATATTTATGATCTCAATATGGTTATCAAGTGTAATATTTTGCTATGAGGGCATGGTTACAGTAGAACATTTTTCTTTTACTCTGTTATAAAAATATAATAGAATAACTAACATTATTTTATTCCGAATCAAATGAAATTTTTCATTGGTGATATTCCCAAAAGATTAAAAATAATTAGAGTTGCGGCAGGATATCAAACAGCTAAAGCATTTACAGATAAAAATGGTATTCCCGCATCGACCTATTCTCAACATGAGAATGGAAAAAGGAGTTTAAGTTTAGAAAATATTGTTAATTATGCTACTTTATGTCATGTAGACCCCGCCTGGCTTATTACAGGACAAGGTGATCCTTGTGAAAATGATTTGAAATATCTTCAAGATAAGATCTTTCTTGAGCAAGAGCGCTTAGAACATATTGGAGAGTTGGAGTCTAACGCGATCCCTTCTCTTAGCTTAGAAGATAGATTCTCGTTTGTGAATGTTTCATTATTTAAGAAGATACTTTTAGCATTCTTCGAGACTTTGAATGATAATCCGAAGTTTAAAGTTGAGGAAGTTCTTGAATTTTGTTTCGATCTCTATAACAAAATTCTTTCCACAAATGCTACTGGTGAAGAACAATCTAGAATTATACTCGTTTGCATTGACTCTTTTTTTAAAGGGTTAGGTGTAAGGAACAATGATAAGACAATCAACAAAACGGCAATAAAGAAAAAAAGCTTGTAGGATTAATTTTATGGAAAAATACAGTTTAACAAAGCACGAAATACCTAGACTGCATGAAAATGGAGCAACAATTTCTTTTGAAAATTGCTATAAATTAGGTAAAATTTACAAGCAAATCATTGGAGACTTAGGTGTCCACCATTTTTCCATAAATGTGGTCGATGAGTCCGGTAAAATGACTATTTTATCCTATAATCCTCAAATTGCATATAATATCTTCAAAGATGGTTCCTATATTTTTAATGGTTCAATATCTAAAACTTTTTATGGTAATCAAGATTTTTATACTTGGGATGAAACATATACACCAAGTTACTATCATTTTATGAAAAATAATATGGAAAGAAAACATGGGATAGATAAAGGTCTTGTGATAGTGAAAAGGCAACAAGGATTAACACTGCTTTATTCATTTGCTACTAAACACGATGGAGATGATTTCGTCATTCAGGCTCAAGAACAATTAAGCTTACTTTATGCTATGGGAGATCATTGTTTTGATCAGATTAGTCCAATGATCCATGATAGAATTATTGGATTTAATGTAGAGGAAAATTTATCGAACTCTGGAAATATTATCAGGTTCCCTTCACGTGGTTAATTATAAAAAATCTATTGGCGCATTGCTGGGGAATGCAATGCAGTTTTATGATTTCACTTTGTATGCTTTTCTTGCACCGCATATTAGAGAGTCATTTTTTACATTTGATAATAGATACTTATCTTATTTAATGGTTTTTGGTATTTTTGCGTGTGGTTACTTAGCTAGACCAATCGGGGCGCTTCTTTTTGGCTTCATTGGCGATAAGAAAGGTCGTAGTTATTCTTTATCTATTACAATTATAATTGCTACGATGGCAACATTTATGATTGGTTTAATTCCAAATTACAACACAATTGGGTTTTTATCGCCTATTTTATTGTTATGTTTTAGACTTCTACAGGGAGTGGCTGTTAGCGGGGAGGAAGGTAGTGCAGTAGTTTTATTATTTGAAAAATATGCTTTTAACAATGAAAGAATAATTGGGGCCTGTGTACTTTCAAGCGTCTGTGTAGGTCTCCTGCTTGGTACGACTATTTGTGCATTAATAGAGCTTCTAATTTTACACCAAATTTTACCTAATTGGGGCTGGCGATTGCCATTTCTAATGGCTTTACCTCTCGGTGGAATTGCAACCTATCTACGTTATTATCTGAATGACTTTACTTTATTTTCGAGAGCAGAAAAAAATAATTTATTGTATAAAATACCTATCCACATTTTGTTTGTAGGGTATCGATTTTCTATTATTTATAGCTTCTTTATTGTTGCTGCATACTCTGTCATAACAAGCACAATCATTGTACATATTCCATATATGTTAGTCGAATTAGTAGGTTTTAATAACAGTGAAAGTCTTCTAATATTAATTATTGCAATCGTATTAATGATGTTACTAACCCCTATATTTGGAAAATTTTTTGAGAAAAGCCCTATTTTCAGCGTCTATAGGTTATCCCTTATTATAACAATAGCCTTAGTTCCTTATTTATTTTATTTAATTTCCTTAGGTAATTTGTTATTAGCTATTATTTCAATTGCTATTTTTTCTATTCTAACTTCAATGATTTCCTCTACAATTTTTGCTCTACTTGTTAGAAAATTTCCATATGGTATTCGTTGTTCTGGTGTATCGCTCTCATTAAATTTAAGTATTACAACATTTAGTAGTACAACTCCTATTGCTTTAATATTCATAGAACATCATTACTCTCTAGTTTATGCCTCAGGATTCTATATAGCAGCTTTGTTAAGTATTTTCCTATTAATTATAAGCATATTAGATAAATTTGACTCAGTTAATTATCCTGAAGGTTGCCATGAGCATTTACTATACAATTTATAACCATTATTTTTTTGCAGGTATATTATGACAACATACAACTCAGCTTTTTTTGGTTTATTTGAAAACCTTTTTAGATTATTAAAATTTGAATTTGGTGAACAAAAAGCCTTGAATCTATTTTGTAAGCTAATGGAAACAGGTCTTACAAAATCTTACGGTCAGGCGTTCGAAAAAGGAAAATTATCAGAGTTTGAACGTTTAGTTGGCGAAAGAGATAAAATGGTTGGTTTACGGGTAGCTTTTGTGAAACTATCTGATACAGAATTAATATATCAATTTCATGAAGACCCTTTTCCTAATTTAAAAGGTTTTGTAGATCCACACCAGTTAGATCATTGTTATTTAGCTTTTAAAATAAATTATATACTTGGCAGCGAGTGGAGCTATAGAACCAACAAACATTTATGGAAAGGAGATTTATACACCGAGCATTATATTTATAAACAATAATATTCTCAATTCGAGAATATTATTGTTTAATTTCTCAAATATGGTATTATATATCGAATACCTGACACAGATACTTGTGGTAAGACATCAAAAATTCATTCAATAATATCTTCAAAAATAGAGAGTATAAATTATGTTAACCTGCACTGGAAAACTTGGTGAAACGATAGTGATTGATGATAAGGTTCAAATAACCTTACTTGGCGTGAGGAACAATAAAGTTTTGCTTGGGTTTGATTCTCTCAACAAAGTTTGTATCCATCGAAAAAAATCGCCTGTACTCCATCAACTGGAGGGCCTCAAATTAAGCCTGTACCTTTCTCAAAAAAGATTTTCTCAGCTTGAAGACTGAAAATGATAAGTTACAAAAAATATTTTTGGACCATATTACCATCCTCATGTAATTGAAAATATCTAAATCCAGTGAGGATATCATGAAAAAAATTGTTATATTAGAATTAGGTGGAACGATATCAAGTTTTTCGCCGGATTGCACATCAGAGTTTTATAATCATCAAGGCGTCTCCAATGCTATCTTGATAAATGGCTTATTTCAAACAAGCGAATTAGAAATTATATGCGAATTTTTTTGTAATAAAATAAGTCATGAATTGAGTTTGGTTGATTTATTGTCTTTGGGAAATAAAATACAAGACCAAGTTGATGATCCTGATGTATTTGGGGTGGTTATTTCTATGGGAACTAATGCAATGGAAGATGTTGCTTATTTTATTGGACTTGTAGTAAATACTTCAAAAAATATTGTGTTCACCGGTTCTCATTTTCCCCAAAATAGTTTGATGTTTGACGGTAAAAAAAATTTATATAATGCCATTGTTGTTGCATCTACTCAGTTTAGTCAGAGCTTAGGTGTTGTGATAACTTTGAATGATACTGTGGTGTCAGCAAGATGGGCCACAAAAAGTAAGCCTGGGCTACCAAATGATTTTTCTGCTGGTGGATCAGGAATCATAGGATACATTGTAGGCGAAGTTTTTCATCTACATATGATACCAAAATATAAACACACCCATGAAAGTGAATTTTCCATCAGGTCAATCCATTCCTTACCAAAAATATTCATTCTTTATGCCCATTTAGGCCTAGAAGCAGAAATTTTAGACTGTATTATAAATCAGAGTTCAATCGATGGTATTGTAAGTGCTGGATATGGAAAAGGGTATCAGACCAAAGAAGTAAGTAAGGTGCTTTATAAAGCAACAAAAAAAGGAATTCCCGTAGTACGATGCGCTAGGGCAGGGCAATCTATGACGAATATAGATGTAGATTATGATTGTAAATATAATTTTATCTTGGCAGCTGATTTAATACCTCATAAAGCTAGTATTTTATTAGCAGTGTGTTTATCTAAAATGTTAACTGAACAGGAAATAAGTACTGTATTTCAAAAATATTAAGTTTCTGAAACTATAAAGTTACTATCCATACTCATTTTTTTCGAGGAGTAGGTATTATTTTCGACAAAAAAGGTTTCCTGTATAGTTGGTGAAAATTCGTATGCTTGCTTACGAGGTTCATTAGCAACCTAAATACAATGAACAGCTCAGTACATACAATCAAAGCCTACTCAAACAAACCCGAGGTTTTAATGAGAAAAATAATGCATCTAATAATTGGGCGGTGTCATTTAAAGTGTGTAAGTAGCGCGGGGAAAATTTCTTTACGATCTGAATAAATCAAACTACACGCCTAATCTCTCATACTCACTCCGTGGTGTCAAAATATTTTTTTATAAAAAAAT
>JACCWN010000082.1 GCA_013697625.1 Legionella sp. | reverse complement strand
CTTGGTCAAACGCATTGAGGCAGGAAGAGACTTAATTAATGTAGTTTTTCGTGTAGGAGATACCCTACCAAATCCAAATAGCAAGCCCTTAGATTTTTTACAACATTGTGCACGGGGTTCTAGCCGGCAACCGTCGAAATTTCCGGACGGTTTTTAATCATCTGCAATGAACTCTAATTAGTTTAGATATTTTTCATTCCGCTGAGCTTCTTCAATAAAGATGGTAACTGCAAAATCAACAAGTGCCTTAGCCTCAATTAAGTAACTGTTAGCATTCCCGATTTTTTTTGATTGAACAGCATTCTTTTGAAAAAACATCTCCATAATCTGAGCAAAAAAACGATCTGGCCATAAACGAATACCAAGGCCTGTATCATACTCTTCAATATCATACCAAACTCGGTTTCCCTCCCTTAATAACGGCACTTTAAAGCGCACAATACGTTTATCTTGAATGGGAGCTATAGCCTCTGCATAATGTAAAAGAGTTATTTGATCTAAATCTGAACCAAGTAGTAAAATTTTACCATTATTCTCATATAGCTTTGCTAATGGTGATTGGAGGCCATATCCATAATCCATTGAATGATTCTTTGTAAACAAAAAAGCTTGACCACCTAAAGCAGCCATTCGTGCTCCAGGATTTTCACTGCATACAACACCAGGAAGACTTCGAAAAAATTCTGCAAGAGTACCATAGTCTCGACGGGCTCTGGCAGTAGTAAAGTCAAATGGTGGGCAAGATTCAAGAATCATTTTTTCATCTTCTAATGATAACTCGCTTCTGCCTACAGCTTCATATTCAGGCTCACACCCAACATACATCATCAATGTTCCTGATGGTTTAATAGCATCCATCACGGCTAGAATAATTTGATCTGGTCCGCCTAACACAGCCCCAATTGCACGTACAGACGCGTGTAGCATCACAGAGTCGTCTGTTTGTAGGCCAAGAGTCTTTAGCTGTTGAACAAGAGCTTGTCTATTGATCATGATAAAGTATCCATAATAGGGGTCCTGTGGAAGAACCCCCAAAAGTGGGCGTTCTGAGTTAAGCCAATTTTTTATGTTGAGTTCAACACAAACTTTCTTGATAAAATCGATACTCAATTTCGTCAAGAGAATTACCTGACTCGCTGATTTTAATGTATTCATCTTCAATTTTGCCACCCAATTTTTCTGCAAGTTTTCGGCTTGAAATATTTTTTTTATCGACAGGATATTTTAAATAGTTGTAACTAAGATTACACTCTGCCCAAATTTTTATCTGATTCATTGCTTCATAGCCATAATTATGGTGATGTGCACTTTTCTTTAACCAAATACCTAATTCAGGTGTTTTAGAATTTACCTGATGTATGCTTGCATATCCCAAAAACTCTTCAGACTCTCTTCTGATGATTAGTAAAGAAATTTCTTCTCCCTGTTTCATTTGATTCTGTTTGATTAAAATATGTTGGTTAATTTCTTCTTGAGTTTTGGGTGCGCTAGGCCACATATATTGAGTGATTTCAGCAGTAAAATTACTACAAATATCTTTAGCATATTCCATATTAATAGGAATTAACTTAATTCTATCTGCTATCAAATTTAATAAAGTAAAATCAACCATGTTATTCCTTTTGATCAAGGGTGCATTGGAAAAGAACTACCAATAGTGACGTTTCTGTGTCTTAAGTATAAATATAGAGTGGTTTTTGAGATTCCTAATTGCTCAGCAATTTTTTTCACAGGAATGCTTCCATTTTTATATAAGGCTTCAGCGATAGCTGCTTTTTCTATTGCCGCTAGGGTCAATCCTTTAGGGCGCCCACCTTTTCTTCCTCGAGCTCGAGCTGACTTTAATCCAGCCTGCGTGCGTTCACGAATTAACTCACGCTCAAACTCTGCAAGAGAAGCAAAAATACCAAAAACCATCCGACCCTGGGCGGTTGATGTATCAATTGGATCATTCAAACTGATTAAGCCTACCTTCTTCTCAATCAATTTTGTAGTCAGTTGAATTAAATGCGCTAAATTCCTGCCAAGCCGATCCAACTTCCAAATAACCAACGTGTCATCTTCCCGAATATTCCGTATAATCTCTTCAAGTACCGGTCGTGCTGTTTTTGCACCACTTGCAATTTCTTCATGAATTTGATCACAACCAGCTTTTTTTAATGCATCAATCTGCATGGACAAAGATTGCTCTTTGGTTGAAACGCGCGCATATCCTATTTTCATACAATGTAGTCCATTTTACTAACCGAAAAACGATATATTGAACCAAGATTTACTGAACCGCTTTATCTTACCAATAATCGGCGTACAATGCGATAATTATTGACTGAAAAATCAGTCCAGCCAAACCTCCGTTTTT
>JACCWN010000033.1 GCA_013697625.1 Legionella sp. | reverse complement strand
ATTTTTTTATAAAAAAATATTTTGACACCACGGAGTGAGTATGAGAGATTAGGCGTGTAGTTTGATTTATTCAGATCGTAAAGAAATTTTCCCCGCGCTACTTACACACTTTAAATGACACCGCCCAGGATTTAAATAATAAGAGTAACAATGAGGCTTCAAGCATGCTAATTTCTCTATGAAGTTTTTTAGTTCTCTTTTTCCATAGCAGTTTAGAAACACTCATAGTGCATGCAACAACTACAATTGTGTATCCTGTTATCATAATTTCTGCTTCAAACATATTGTCCTCCTATAACTTATCCTAAGTAATGATATTATCACTATATTGTGATTTGTCAGCTATTAAATTGACCCAATGACACGTATGTTAGATTTCCCAATGCAATGAAACATGGATGTTATACGGTTATATTTTTTAAGGGTGGTGAAGCGTTTTTAGATTAAATAAGACCACAGCTATTAGGCCTAAGCCAAAAATCAGTACTAAAAAGTTTGTATTGGAATTAATTATCTTTGTATCTGATTGATTGTAAATTTGATTTCAGTGCTTCCCTGCATTGGTTACAACGTGTAAGACATTAGATAGAGCTAAGCAGTTGTGTCATTTAGTATTTCATCGGGCATAGTGATATTGAGTTCTAGAACAGCGCTATCTCCCATACGCTCTAGGTGTACATTGACCTGATCAGGAGAGATGTTCACATATTTAGCGATTACAGCAAGAATCTCTTCTTGTAATTTAGGTAAATAATCTGGTGTACTGCGTTGAGTGCGCTCATGGGAAATAATAATTTGTAAGCGTTCTTTAGCAACAGATGCACTGGATGGCCTTTTTCGCAAGTATTTTAATATATTCATTGCGTAATTTCCTCTCTATTTTTACCAAACAAGCGGCGGAATAAACCTTTTTTATCATTTTGAACGAAACGCATTGGGCGCTCTTCGCCAAGAAATCGTGCAATTGCATCTTGATAAGCAATGCCTGCATCGCTGGCTTCATCCAGTATAACCGGAGTACCAGTGTTTGAGGCTTTGAGCACTGATTTAGATTCAGGTATGATTCCAATCAAAGGAATGGCTAAAATTTCTTTTACGTCATTGACCGATAACATTTCACCTCGCTCAACACGCTCAGGATCGTACCGGGTTATTAATAAGTGCTCTTGTATGGGGGCTAACTTATCAATGGCTCTTTTGGTTTTGCTGGCTAACATACCTAAAATACGGTCGGAATCTCGAACAGAAGATACTTCTGGGTTGGTGACGACGATGGCATGATCTGCAAAATGCATAGCCATCAATGCACCGGTTTCTATTCCTGCTGGAGAATCACAAATGATAAATTCAAAATCTTTAGAAAGCTCCAGAAGAATTTGTTCCACGCCTTCTAGGGTGAGGGCGTCCTTATCTCGTGTCTGTGATGCAGGTAAAATAAACAGGTTGGGGATGCGCTTGTCTTTTATTAATGCTTGATTAAGACTTGCTTCCTTGTTAATGACATTTACAAAATCATACACCACACGTCTTTCACAACCCATGATAAGGTCAAGATTTCTTAGACCTATATCAAAATCTATAACCACTGTTTTATGACCGCGTAAAGCTAGCCCAGATGAAATAGCCGCAGAGGAAGTGGTTTTACCGACACCACCTTTTCCTGAAGTAATTACAATTATTTTAGTCAAAGCAAACACCTTTTCTATCAATCCTATTTGAATTTAGTGTACAGTATTGAGTAGTTAATTCAAGTCCTCTGTACTCATTAAAACCAAATATATTTCTATTTAAATATATAGTTTTTTTAAATTTAGCGTATACTACTTGGTTAATTTAACTACTGAGGGTGATACATGTCTCTTCATATTGTTCAGCAATCGCTTACCTTTGATGATGTCCTCTTGTTACCTGCTCACTCCCTCGTGTTGCCTAAAGATGTGTCATTAAAAACGCAATTAACTCGAACGATTAATTTAAATATTCCCTTGGTGTCTGCTGCTATGGATACTGTAACTGAAGCTCGTTTAGCAATTGCCATGGCCCAAGAGGGTGGCATAGGTATTGTTCATAAAAATATGTCTAAAATGGAGCAAGCAGACGAGGTTCGCAAGGTTAAAAAATTTGAAAGTGGCATGGTAAAAGACCCAATCACGGTCAGTACAGAAGAGACGGTTAGTCAACTCATCGAATTGATGACGAAATATAATTTTTCTGGGGTGCCAGTCGTTGATGGCAAAAAATTAATCGGTATTGTTACCAGTAGAGATATTCGTTTTGAGACAAACAAATCCTTGACTGTTGGGCAAGTGATGACACCTAAATCAAGGTTGGTTACAGTTAAAGAGGGCGCTGGGCGTGATGAAATCATTGGAAAACTACATAAACACCGCATAGAAAAATTGCTGGTCGTCAATGATGACTTTGAATTAAAAGGCTTAATCACCGTTAAAGACATTCAAAAAGCAAAAGATAATCCCTATGCCTGCAAAGACAGCTCAGAACAATTGCGGGTAGGTGCAGCCGTAGGTGTTGGAGAAGGTACCAGTGAACGTATAGAAGCCTTGGCTGATGCCGGGGTGGATGTTATTGTTGTCGACACGGCTCATGGCCATTCTCAAGGGGTGTTAGATAGGGTTAAGTGGATAAAAAAGCAATTTCCAGATATACAAGTCATTGGGGGTAATATTGCAACCGCTGCTGCAGCTCGAGATCTATATGCGGCTGGAGCTGATGCAGTCAAGGTGGGCATAGGACCAGGTTCTATCTGTACAACCAGAATAGTAACTGGAGTAGGGGTTCCACAAATCAGTGCCATCGCTAATGTAGCCAAGGAACTCAAGGGAAAAATACCCATCATTGCAGATGGAGGCATCCGCTTTTCCGGTGACCTTTCTAAGGCATTGGCGGCAGGTGCAGATACAGTGATGTTGGGTGGCATGTTTGCTGGTACAGAAGAATCCCCAGGTGAAATAGAATTATATCATGGTCGTACTTATAAAATTTACAGAGGTATGGGTTCTATTGGTGCTATGTCTTTGGCTCGAGGTTCAAGCGATAGATATTTCCAAGATGCCTCTTTAGGTGTGGAGAAGTTAGTTCCTGAAGGCATTGAGGGCCGAGTACCTTATAAAGGGTCTGTTCAAACCATCATTTACCAACTGCTTGGCGGCTTGCGTTCCTGTATGGGATATACAGGTTGTGAAACTATCAAACAATTACATACAAAAGCAGAATTTATCCAAGTAACTACTGCAGGTATCCGCGAGTCACATGTACATGATGTAACCATCACTAAGCAGGCTCCCAACTATCAAATCGATGATCATCATGGATGATTTAAAACAAAACCCCTTATTCATATTAGATTTTGGCTCACAATATACGCAATTAATAGCCCGACGCATTCGTGAAATGGGTGTGTATTGTGAAATTCATTCTTTTAATATCTCACAAGCAATGCTCGAAGAACGTAACCCATGTGGGATTATTTTATCGGGGGGCCCTTCAACCGTTACGCTCATTGAGAACCCACGGGCTCCAGAATGGATATTTACTTTGGGTCTTCCTATATTAGGTATCTGTTATGGGATGCAGACCATGGCGGCTCAATTAGGTGGCAAGGTAGAATCGTCACAAAAAAAACAATTTGGTTACGCTGAACTTAAAATACATGGTCACAGCGAATTATTCCTGCGTATAGAAGATCGCATATCCCAAGATGGTTATTCTCTTCTTGACGTATGGATGAGCCATGGTGATAAAGTCGTAGACCTCCCTCCAGGATTTAAAATCATATGTGAAACCGACAATGCACCCATTGCAGGGATGGCAGATGAAAGACGAGGTTTATATGGTTTACAATTCCATCCCGAAGTGACCCATACTGCTCAGGGTTTGCGCATTATGCAGCGCTTTGTACTATCCATTTGTAAGGCTCCCGTTCAATGGAAAACTCCTTATATCATCAGCGATTCATTGCAGTCCATCAAGAAACAAGTGGGGTCTGACAATGTATTGTTAGGTTTATCAGGAGGGGTTGATTCTTCAGTTGTTGCGGCCTTATTACATGAAGCCCTTGGTAAGCAGCTGTTTTGTGTCTTTGTAGATACAGGCTTACTCCGGTTGTTTGAGGCAGAACAGGTTATGAGCATGTTTGGCGATCACATGGGAATCAATATTATTATGGTTCAAGCGGCTGATAGATTTTTTTCTGCACTCAAAGCGATTACCTGCCCGGAGGAAAAAAGAAAAATCATAGGACGTTTATTCATAGAAATATTTGATGAAGAAGCTCAAAAAATTACTGGGGTAACTTGGTTAGCACAAGGCACAATTTATCCGGATGTAATTGAATCTGCCACTGAAAAGGACATTTACCCCATTTCTGCTGTCATTAAATCGCATCATAATGTAGGTGGTTTGCCAGAACATTTAAATTTAAAATTATTAGAGCCTATTCGTGCGCTATTTAAAGATGAAGTTCGCCAGGTGGGCTTAGAATTGGGCCTTCCCCACAATATGATTCACAGACATCCCTTTCCTGGACCTGGTTTGGGTGTGCGTATTTTAGGAGAGGTAAAAAAAACCTATGCTGATATTCTTCGAAAGGCAGATGCTATTTTTATTGAAGAATTGCATAAAGCCAATCTTTATCATAAAGTAAGCCAAGCATTTGCTGTGTTCTTACCGGTTAAAAGTGTGGGTGTTATGGGTGATGGTCGAAAGTATGATTATGTCATTTGTCTACGCGCTGTAGAAACTATAGATTTTATGACAGCCCATTGGTCACATCTACCCTGGGATTTTTTAGGACAAGTGTCAAATCGCATCATCAATGAGGTGCCCGGGGTCTCTCGTGTAACCTATGATATATCAGGAAAGCCCCCAGCGACTATTGAATGGGAATGACAGATAGATATTGGATGGAACAAGCCTACGATCAAGCTGTCATAGCGCACATGGAGGGGGAAGTTCCTGTTGGTGCCGTCTTGGTCAACCAGGATAATGAACTGATAGGTTTAGGTAGGAACTCGCAGATACTCAGTTGCGATCCCTCCAGGCATGCAGAAATGCTGGCAATTCGTCAGGGCGCCCACCTGTTACAAAATCATAGATTATTAAATACCACATTGTATGTAACACTTGAACCTTGTGTGATGTGTGCAGGACTTTTGGTCCATGCTCGTATTAAACGATTGGTTTATGCCAGTCGGGATTTAAAATCAGGGGCTGCCGGCTCAGTATTTAATTTATTGCAAGGTTTTCCGCTTAATCATAAAGTACAGATAGACGAGGGCATTATGCAGCAGGAATGCTCCAAACTTTTAACTGAATTCTTTAGAACAGATTAAAATATCAAACCTATCAAATGAAAAATACTAGTAAAGGTTTTATAAATTTTGCTTGTAATCTACTGAAAATAAATAGTATATTGTAAAACATTTTTTTAAAAACGCCCTGCGTAAATGGTTATATTTAGATGAAGTCTTTTGGTCTCAAATTTTGTACATTATTAGTATTAATATTTTTATTGATGGGATGTACAAGTATTGGCACCATCCTTCTTCCTAAAAATAGGCAGGGTTTTGCTGGCGCAATGATAGTTAGTGATGAACAACAATTATTACTCAACGTAGTACGTATTCAATTTGAAGACAGACCTGTATTTATGAATGTAGATACAATTACAACTTCAAATAATCTGTCGTCTTCCTTAGGAGCAAATTTTTCTATAACTTCCAGTCCAAATCGAAGTTTTACTGATAGTGAAAGACCCAGCTTTACTCAAAGTTTTAGTTTAAGTCGCTCAGCCTCACTAACACCTAATGTTTCTTACTCCGATTCTCCTACCGTTTCATACTCGCCTCTACAAGGTGAGCGATTTATGCGCCATATTATGAAGCCTATAACTATGCAAGATGTATATTTATTATTCTCATCTGAATGGGATGCAGAACGCGTATTCCGTATACTTTTTGAACGTGTAGGCGACATGTATAACATGAGTAAATTTTCCGATACGGAATTAGGTAATACAGAAGAACCTTGCGGTAAAGATAAACGCTTCCTAGAACTGGCAAAGTACCTTACATATTTAGAATCAAAACACATGATATATTTTAGTACCAGCAACATAAACCGTGTGAAGCTACCCCCAGGTATGACTCGTGAGCAGTTTGATAAGGATGAGAACAACGGATGAAAATAAATATCAATAGATCAACAACAATCATCGTATTATTATTGCAGTTTGGATTTTATTTGTGGAGTTTGAATGGTTGGGCTCAAGGTCTTACACCAGCTGAATCGACAACACCAGCATCTACCAATACATCACAAACAGCTAGTAGTACAAAGGCAGATAGTAGTGCGCAGGTAAGTAATGCACAGGTAAGTAGTGCAAGATCTGGTGGTGGGAGTTTTCAAGTTGCTACTGCAGAGAAAGGATTATCGGCTGCAAAGGATCCTAATTATGTAGAATTTGCACCCATAGGTTCTTTAGATATCAATATAGAGGCCCGCTATGTCAACTCCCCTGAAATAAAAAAATTAAGAAGTATGCTTGGAATTAGAAAGCCTTATCGAACTATCTTTTTAGTGGACAGTCAACCATTAGGACGATTTAATCTAAATGATAACATCATCTCTGTTCAGCCACGCTCTTTTGTAGGCATACTAGATTATTTATCCAATGGCGTTGAAGTTTCTCATGATGCTTTAGAACAAGGATTGGTATTGGCTCCTAAAAATGCACATGGGGAATTTTTTGACCTTAATACCATTACCCGTGGTATATTTAAAGTATGTATGTCAACAAAGAGACCCCGTGGAAATGTGAATGTAGCGGTGTATTATAGAAATCACTGGTTTTATATAATGGATGATGATTTGTCAACAAAAAGGACATTGGCTTTGGTACAACAAGTATTTAACTTTTTATCAGGCACAACGGACACACACACAACTAATCCCATCCTCACGATTCCTGTGAGGTAGTATCATGGAGTTTCTTTAAGTAAGTTCTTTTATGAGATGTTGCCTTAGGGCGTCTTGTTCTAATTGAGTTAATGGTAGGCCTGCCTGATTGGTAATATAAAACATATCTTCTGCACGTTCTCCAGCTGTTCCTATTTTTGCATTGTGTAAGTAAATGATTTCTTTTAAAAATATTCTACTGATTGTTGCCAATAACCCGGGACGGTCATTACTGACGAGAAATAACCGCGTATGTTTGTTCAGCGTATCTTCACCGTAATTGATCTGTGTTGGGATCTTAAAATGTGCAAAAACGGTTGAAACTCTTTTTCTTGAAAGGTTTGGCAGGGATGTCTTATTTGCTAAACGTGTCTTTAAGGCCTGTTGAATGGCTGTGCTTCGTTTTGTATCAAGAAAAGCTTGGTTATTTTCATCTAATATAATGTAAATATCCAAATCAAAGTGATTATTACAACTACTGATAGATGCTTCTTGTATGGTTACATGATGATTGCTGAGAACGGTGGTGGCAATGGTAAAGCGTTCATCACAATGTGGCATATATATAAAAACCTCAGTGCCGCCTTGACTGTGATGAGGCATAATCATGACCAAGGGGAATTCTTTACATGTAAGAATTGCCCTGGTATGTCTTGCAATGACCTCAGGGGATTCATGCAGGAAATATTTGCCTTTGAAACTATCCCATAGCTGGTATAACTCCTTTTGAAGAAAGCCTTCAGACCCCAATATATCCATAGCATATTTTTTTCGGATATTAATCAAGGATATCTCATCCATAAGACCTTGAGACTTGTGTAAGCTGTATCTAGCTGCAGTGTATAGCTCTTTAAGTAGAGAGTCCTTCCATGCATTCCAAAGCCTGGCATTGGTTGCACAAATATCAGCCACTGTTAATAAATATAGATATTCTAAATAATTTGGTTGAGGTAATAACTGGCAAAATTGGTTGATGGTAATTGGATCATAAATATCTTGGCGCTGGGCTGTTTGAGACATCAGTAAATGATTTCTAACCAACCAAATCAGTAAATCCGTAGAAGGCTCATCCAATGCATGTCTTTGAGCAAATTGTTGTGCCTCAAGTGCCCCTAATTCAGAGTGATCGCCTCCTCGACCCTTGGCAATATCATGAAATAGGGCTGCCAGATATAAAATTTCTGGCAGTTTGATGTCTGGCATGATTTTATGACAAAGGGGAAACTGCAGCCGATATTTTTCCTGTTTGAACCGGGATATATTCCTAATAACATACAAGGTGTGTTGGTCAACCGTATATATATGAAACAAATCATACTGCATTTGTCCTGTAACCGCTGCAAAACATTCTATATAATGACCTAACACTCCATATTGATTCATGCTTTGGAGTGCTTTATATGGGTTATTGCCTTCTTTAAAAATAGACAGAAAGATCTGAGCTGTATCTGATGATGTTTTGAATCTATTACCCATTAAGTACAATGATTGCCTCAACAATCGGATAGTGTTGGCACGAACGCCTTCAATCTCTGGGTGTGTAGCAATCCATAAAAAAAGTTTGAGTAAAGATTTTGGATTTTGTGTGAATACATGGACATGTCTAACTTCAATATATTTATTAGATAATTGGAACTCATTATCTAAAGGGCTTATTTTTTGGGTTTCATGATGAGCAATGGTTTCATCAAACCATTGCAACAAGATTTCATTTAATTCTTTATTGCGCTTGATGATCTTAAAATAATCTTTCATAAATTGTTCAATGCCTAAGGAATAGGGCTTATCAGTGTAACCAAATACCGTGGATAGCTTAATTTGATATTCAAAAGACAACCGCTCTTCTGCTTTGTCTGCTAACATATGTAGGGCAAATCGAACCCGCCAAAGGAAATGCTGGCAGTAAATGAGTTCTTCATACTCTTTATCAGTGATGAGACCATAACTGATTCCGCCTGCTAGATGTTTGATGTTGAAATGACGCTTGCCTATACTAAGTGAGGTCTGAAGATCACGTAAACCTCCCACCCCAAATTTTACATTGGGCTCTAAGTTATAAGCTGTATCACCATATTTTTTATAGCGTTTTTTTTGTTCTTGTTGCTTAGCATAAAAAAAGTCTAAACTGGGCCACATATGCAATTCCTGCGTCGAGTAGATCAACTCATCCATCAAAGTGCCAGATCCGCATAGATGAAACATGTCCATAATATTTGAAATAACGCTCAAATCATTGCTGGCTAAATCCGCACAATCGCTAACCGTGGTTGTTTGATGTCCAATATTCAATCCTATATCCCAACAATCTTGAATAAAGCATTGTGCTTGTTGTAGTTGTTCCGGGGTAACAATTGGGGTATGTAAGAGTAGTAAATCAATGTCAGAATGTAGCTGCAGTTCCCTTCGGCCATAACTACCTAAGGCCAATAAGCAAAATTGGTTGTTTTTATCTAATTTATTTTTCGAGAATAATTGTATTAAGATCTTATCAAGGTAGGCACATAATTTTTTGGTAATAGGTACAACATTGGCGAGTTGACAAAATTCTACACACAACTCATGTTTAAAATGTTTGATATCTTGTTTGATTTGTAAATTAGCGTTCTTCATTGCGCAGTGTCAAAATTTCAACACCAGTATCTGTGACCAGTAGGGTATGCTCCCATTGTGCAGATAAGCTATGATCTTTGGTAACAACAGTCCAATTATCGGGCAATAATCTGGTTTGATGCTTACCAAGGTTAACCATAGGTTCAATTGTAAAAGTCATACCCGTTTGTAAAGCCATGCCAGTTCCAGGGGTTCCATAATGTAAAACTTGGGGATCTTCATGAAATATACGTCCTATGCCATGACCACAATAATCACGAACCACAGAGCAACGATTTTTTTCCGCATGTTGTTGGATGGCATGGCCAATATCACCTAATAATGCACCGGGTTTAACCAATTCTATTCCTATAAATAAACAATCATGTGCTATTTTTACCAGGTGATTTGCTTTTATGGAAGGTGGCCCCACAAAAAACATCTTACTGGTATCACCATGATATTCATCTTTAATAACGGTAACATCTATGTTGATAATATCGCCTTTTTTTAGAATTTTTTTCCCGGGTATTCCATGACACACTACATGGTTGATGGATGCACATATTGATTTTGGAAATCCATTATAATTTAAGGGTGCAGGAATTGCCTTTTGCACATTGACAATATATTCATGACAAATGGTGTTTAGCTCATCCGTGCTGACACCTTCTTTAACATAGGGGGATATCATTTCCAGCACTTCACCAGCTAGTCGGCCTGCAATGCGCATTTTATCAATTTCAGTTGGGGTCTTGATTGTTACGGCCATAAAATGCTATTCCAAAATATATAATCTTAGCATAAGGGATGGCGTAGTACCACGAATTAACATTTCTTGATTTATAAAAAATAAGGAAAATTCTTTATAAGGGTTTAGAAAATTGTCAATACATTGAAGTAGTAAACAAAATAATAATTAGGGGGAATAAGTACTTAGTTAGGATTATATTTTGTTCTGCAAAAGAAGACTCGAGACAGCGCTAAGCGCTTTTTTAGTCAGAATGGATTAACTTTAGGGGAAGTAAATCTTTGGAGATTTAATCCAAAGGGTATCTTCCGAGCTAGTTCATATAAAGTGCATTTTTATGTTAAAGACAGTACCGTCTTTCACAAGATCCTTCACGCAAAGACGCGTTCAGGATGACGTAGCTGGGGAGCTACTCAAGGTTACATGGACGTGGAAAGGTTACATGGACGTGGATAGATTACATAAATACATGGATGTGGATAGGTAAGTTGGTCCTTGAACCCAAAGGTTGAAACCTGTCAGTAAATAAATACTCACATTCAATTTACTTCCTAATGAATCTAAGCTGATTTAGTAAGATAGTCTTGTCCAAATTGTTCAAGATAATCTTTGTAATTTCCTAAATAATTTTGAACACCATGTTTTTCTGTGAGAACCAAAACACGGGTGGAGATATGATCTATGAAATAACGATTATGACTGACAAATAAAACAGTACCTGGGAATTTTTGAATGCCTTCTATTAAGGCATCAATGGATTCCAAGTCCAAGTGGTTGGTGGGCTCGTCAAAAATTAATACATTGTGTTTTTCTAAAATCAATTTGGCCAGAACCAACCGGGCGGTTTCACCACCACTTAAAAGGGCAATGCGTTTGTCAACATCACTGCCTCGAAATAAAACTTGACCTAGAACTTTTCTTATTTCTTGAGAAGGGGCTGCAACATGATCTTCCATCCAATTCAAAACAGACGACTCAGGGTTCAATTGATTATGATAATCTTGGGCAAAATACCCTACACTGGCTGTATCACTCCAAATAAAGCTACCCTCATCTGCTTGCAATTGAGCCAACAATATTTTCAGTAAAGTGGATTTACCAATGCCGTTTGGACCAACAATTGCACACCGGTCGGCACGATGAATGTTGAAACTCACTTTTTTTAATAATACCCTTTCGTCAAATTGTTTATGAAGATTGTCTACTTTGATAATGGCTTTACCAGCAGGTATTTTTTGATTGAAATTAAAATAAGGTTTAAATATATTAGAATCTTTGATTTCAACCAATTCAATCCGGTCAATCATTTTTTGCCTGGAAGCCGCTTGGGCTGCTTTACTTGCCTTTGCACCAAACCTGTCTATAAACCCTTGTAACTCATCAATGCGTTTTTCCTGATTTTTCAATTCGCTTTGTTTTAGGCGCAAACCTTCTTCTTTAGCTACACAAAATGTATCATAATTGCCGGTGTAGTCTGAAATAGTATCATAATCGATATCCAAGATATTCGTAGATACATTGTTAAGGAAACTGCGATCATGAGAAATAAAAATCAACAATCCTTTGAAGCTGGTTTTTAAGAATTCTTCAAGCCAAGCAATAGATAAAATATCCAAATGGTTTGTTGGTTCGTCAAGCAACATGATGTCAGGTTGCTGATACAGCACTTGGGCTAAAAGTACGCGTAATTTGTACCCCCCAGACAAGGCACTTAAGGGGCCTTGATGATACTTCTGGGCAATGCCCAAGCCTAATAATAACTTTTCAGCCATGGACTCAGCTTCATAGCCACCTTGACTCATGACGGTTTCTTCTAATTCCCCAAGTCTATAACCATCTTTTTCTGTGAAATTGTCTTTGGTATATAAAAGGTCCTTTTCAATCATAGCATCCCACAAGGCAGCTTTGCCTTGAATCACCACATCAATAAGACGGTCTTGGTCATAACGGAAATGATCTTGTTTTAAGATGCCAACCTTGAGATTTTTTGCTTTTTCTACACTGCCTAGTGAGGATTGCTCATCAGCTGCTAAAATCTTCATAAAAGTGGACTTACCAGTGCCATTAGCACCAACTATGCCATATCTTTTAGTGGGTAATAAAATTAAATCAACTTTCTGAAACAGAGATTTTGACCCAAACTGCATACTTAAACCGCGCACATCCAACATGTAATTAACCTTTTAATAACACAAACAAGAGACAATCTTGACTATTATACCATAGACGGGTTTGGTTTTAACGCCAATGCACCAATTAAACAGTTTTAATACAGTCAGCTTATCAGTTGGATTAAACTTTGAAGCTTATCGGCTTCCTCCGCGGGTTTATCCCAGCGAATTCGATTTACCCTGGGAAAACGTAAGGCTACTCCTGATTTATGCCGAGATGAGCTATTCACTGCATCAAAAGCTATCTCTAAAACCAAGGCTTTTTTTACCTCCATTACAGGACCAAATCGATTTAAGATATGGTGTCTAACCCATTTGTCCAAGGCTAATAACTCCTCATCTGTGAAACCAAAATAAGCTTTTCCAATAGGTAATAATCCCTCCTTCTCCCATAAACCGAAGGTAAAATCAGAGTAGTAAGAAGAACGTTTGCCATGACCCCGCTGAGCATACATCAATACTGCATCAACCAGTAAGGGATCACGCTTCCATTTGTACCAATGCCCTTTTGGGCGTCCTGGAATATAAGGACTTTGCTTATTTTTAATCATCAATCCTTCAACAGCAGGATTATTTTCTTCTAAAATACATTTTCTAAGATCATGCAATGTCTGCGACTCTTTTAGCAATAAAAGATCTGAAATCAAAATTTTTGAACTGGTATTTTTTGTCAACCAGGCTTCTAAATGACTGCGCCTTTCTAAAAAAGGCAGGGGTCTAAGGTCAATGCCTCCTAGCCATAATAAGTCATATAATACTAATCCCGCAGGGAGTTCTTTTAATAGCTGCTTATTCACAGTCTTGCGATTTAACCGTTTTTGTAATTCATTGAAACTGCCTATTCCAGATGGCTTTGCGATTATCAATTCTCCATCCAAAACAACAGGTGCATCCAAATTCCAATCTTGAATTGATGCTAAAACATCTGGGAAGGTGTGGCTTATGTCATCCCCAGTACGCGTATACAGGGCACTTTTATTGGGTGTAATGACAACTTGCACGCGAATACCATCGTATTTGCGCTCAAAAATAAATTTTTGTAAGTCTAATTGTAATATTTCTGCATCATTTAAGGGATGGGACAACATGACTGGATGAAAAAAACAGGTTTCATTGCTAATTGGTATTGTTCCCTTTTTTTCTAACCATGCAAATAATTCTGTATAGGGTGGTTGTAAACCATGCCAAATCTGTTCAACATCCCTGATGTCAACTTGTCCATAGTGAGCCAGTGTCTTTTTTAGGAAACGGCTGGAAATTCCTATGCGCAAATTGTTTGTAGCTAATTTTAATAGCGCCCAGCGTTCATTGGCATCACTGTTATCCAACAAGTGACTTAAAAATGCTTTCAACTCAGGTTTGGATAGTTCATTGAATTTAAGGATTAATTCTGAAAGCAGGGGAAGTGGTTGTTTATTAGCAGACTGCGTCCAGAGTAAAGAGATGGTTTCAGAAAGATCGCCCACATAATCATTGGATAAGGCTAACAAATAGGGATCCATTCTTTCAGAAATTAATTCTTTAATTAAACTACGTTTTAACACTGGAAAATTCAAAGTATTTGCCATAATGGCTAGCGCATATCCGCGTTCAGGATCGGGTGTCGTCGAAAAGAATTGTTCAAGTAAAGTCATTTTGTCTAAATGACCGTAGGTAAAATAAAGTGAATTGAGAAGGCGTGCAAATTTTTTCAATGATTATCCTTATTTTTAAATACTAAATAAGTTTGAGCCTGTTTATAACCCATATTTTAAGACTAGTCGATAAATGCAGGTAGAATTTAAGAGTCATATTTATTAATGAAAGAATTTAAGGACTGTTATATGGATACAGTAGCCAAAAGTGACTTTAGCAAAAATTTTTTTGCTCAATTGTGCTATTATTAAACTGTATCATACAGGAGAATATTTATGAAAATTGATTTTTTAAAATGTCTCAAAGATTTGGTTCCTAGTCTGCACATGTTTCATTTAATAACAAATAATTTGATTTACTTACATGTTCATTTTGAGCCGAAATTTTAATACCCCATAAAGCGTATAAGGGGTTGTTACCGATGGTATATCGTCCATCTGCTAGTATCAAGGGGGTTTGCTTGGCGATGATGGTATAATCATCACTAAACCAAGAAAAAATTAATACATCTTGCTGCTGTTTTGGAGGTAGAGGAGCATGTAGTAGTTTATCGAAAAGCGGGAGTCTGTCCAATGTGCGCAGGGTGGATTTGTTGACGATAGGAGTAGCAACTGCTGCTATCATTAAGCATTGATTGTATTTGGCAAGTCCTCTCCAATGTGTAGAGCTGGCAAGTTCTGGGATTGCTCGAATGTCTCTAAAGTGAACTTGTTGATCCTTTGCAAAAGATTTGATGGTTTGTATGGCACGATGATGTTGGATTCCATTAAATAATAATATCAACAGTGCACAAGCCAACCCTAAGAGTACACCTTTTTGTTCCTTAAAAATAATTGTCCAGGCAATTCCAAGTATTAACACAACAGTAAATATAGGATCAACAATGGCGATGATGTCCCAACTAAAGCGTTGATAACTAAAGGGCCATAATAAAACCGTACCATAAGAGGTGAGCGCATCTAACAGTGCATGCGTGGCATAACCAATGACAGCTGCACCAAAGGTAATTTTCCAATGGTTTCTATAAGAAAAAAAGCACATTAAAAATAGCGCGACTATACATCCACCCAGTGGAATAAATAGCAAGCCATGGGTAAAAGAGCGATGGATTGATTCCATACACAATGGATTGTCAGTGCAAGGAATAAAAATATCCAGATCCGGTGCCATGGCTGCTAAGGCACCCACTTGCCATGGAATGCGCTTATTGTATTTACCAAATATTGCTTGTGAAGATGCAGCCCCTAAGGCCGCATGGGTAAGCGGATCCATAAAATTCCTAATCTTAGGTTTGCTTGGAAGGATTTTTTAAAGGCTCATTGTCAGCCTAACAAGTTTTAAAATACAACTATTTTTGCATGGTGCAAAGGATCTCGGTGCAACCTGAACATTCCTTTACTGCAGAAGCAAAGGCATGCGCTAAGGAACTGGTCGCCATTTTTTCATCATCTGAACCCGTAGCAGCTTGAGCCATAGATATGAGCTGTTTGGTAGATGGGTCACTCTTTTCTTTAGCAGGAATTGATTTATTGGTTTTACATTGCCACCTTGTTGCAGACAAATTTTCTGGTGCTGCAAAACACAAGGAACTTGTTGCGAAACCTAGAGCACATAGCACGATGAAATGAATATTTTTTGTCATTTTTATCCTTGATTACAGTGTGTTAGGTTTAGATTATAAACTTGTAATAAATTGAAGACAAGCAAAGATGACCTTGAGAAAAAAGCATGCAAATAAAAGTCAAAAACAAACTGAACCAGTCTAGACATTTTTTAAACACTTACCTTTTGACAGGTAATATAAAAAAGTACCTCACACTTAAGTATCACTGCCATAAGTTAAGAATTAAAAAAAATCCTTAACTTGGAAGTGTCCAGGAGCCTAAGCTACATGGGTTTTACAATGGTTATTTCCGAATTCACGCCTCGTCCAATGGTATTTGGATTATACATGGCTTGCGCAAAGGGAGCGGGCACCCTATACCTTCCAATGTTGGTCGCTTTTATTTTATAAATGATTTCTTTACTAGAGGAATCAAGGTTTCCAAAGAAATTCACCCTGTCTTCTCGTACATCAAAATAATCTATAGAGGGGGCTTTGACAGACTCTTTAACCACCTCAAAGCCACCGGGTAATAAATCAACAATTGCTATGTTGTTCAAAAATTCTGCATCTAAAGCTCGAATTTGCAAATGTACTTCAATTTCACTGCCTAAGGCAGCTTCGTTTAGAACCTTACCCTTTTCATCTCTGTACTCTCTGTAGATTTCAATCCCCTGTTTCAAGGGTTTATCAGCTATAGATTTATCAAAACCAGACTGAACAAGTTGATAAAAATAACTTAGCTTTTTAGGGTTATTAAAGTGAACTTGCTTCACATTTTGGGCCAATGCCTGTTTTTGATAATTGTCAGAGGTAATAGGAAAGATCTGAGTATGATTATCCAAATCAGTGGTTGATAATGATAGGGTTGTAACATCAGCCGCTTGAGAGGTTGCAGGATATGCTGCTAAGGCTAAGCTGCTATAACCAGAAAACAGCGTGTTGATTTCATTATTATTAACCGATTGTATCAAGTCCATCAATAGGGTATCGCCTAACTGCTTTATTTGAGATGGAAAATGCTTGGCTACAAGATACAAATATTGGGCATTGGCTGCAGGTTTATCAAAAAATTCACTGTCAGGTCCTGAATTATTGTTCTTATAATTGTATAGACCAATCAATTTATTGGCTTCATCATCGCTTTTAAGCAGCTTGTAGGAAGCTGCGATGTATGCGCCCATGATGTCCTGCTCCCAATTTTTTATAGGAAGTTGTTGTAAGGACAACAGCAAATTAGCCAAATAATTACTGGTCACTATCTCATTACTGGTTAACACATAAATGGCATAGGCCTGGATTCTTGCATCTTTAAGATTTTTTGGGTTTTGGCCTGCAAGCTCTTTCAGATACCCAATACCATTGTAAAATAAATCATCAGGTACGTTAAATCCTTGGGTTTTGGCCAAGGTTAAAAAATGCATGGCATATACTGAAGAAAAACTATTCCAACTATTATCACCCAAACCGGGCCAATAACTAAAACCGCCATTGGACATTTGTCTTTGACTTATCAATTGCATGGTTGTATTGATTTTTTTTGTGAGTTTATCAGTGTCATAGCTTTGTTTAAGCCATGACTGGCCATTCATGGCTAGCAGTGGCAAAGCCTTACTAACCAATTGTTCAGTGCAACCATATGGGAAATTATCCAGATAGCGCTGTAAACCGAACAACAATATCATGGGGCTGGTAGACAGCGTGGCTTCTACCTTGCGAAATTGTGGATATACATTTTGATTGATATCCACTGTTTTTTTATCTTCATGTGAATGGCCACTGTTGACATATGTAAGCAGGGCAGAAGCTGGCCTTAGGCTCAAAGAGCTGGTCATAGCACTTGTTTTATTGCCGGACGTAGCCCTAATGGTTAGCTTGGTTTCACCTAATGTGGCATTTGCCCGTATTTTATAATGAACAATTTGCTCTTTACCTTCACTAATTTTCAGTGTTTGCTTACTGTCACCTATCAACTCTAGTTCAGGACCATGTGTGAGTTCAAGGGTGACTTCAGCATTTTCACCGGAATTAAGCACATTGTTTGCAATGCTTGCAGATATTTCAAACTCATCTTGTGGTGCTACAAAGGTAGGCACATTAGGATTGATTATAAAATCGCCGCGAACAATAGAGGAGGTCTCAGAGCTACCCACAGCATTGGTAGAAACTGCAACTGCCATCACTCGAATGGTGCCATTAAAATAATCAGGTATCTGATAAGAGAGCTTTTGGATGCTGTCTTTGGCATCGACAATTCCAGACCAAAATACAACTGGGAGATCTGTTTTCCTTTTGAAGGGATTGAGGTGGCTATCAAGCTGCGCTTCAGCTCCATCGCCGCCTGCTGCAGACAACTCTCTATCCAGTATAAACCTGGGTAAGATTTGATCCACTGTTTGTTGGGTTGTAACTTCCAAGGCATTTTTTTGGAAAAAGAAGGCAAGTGGGTCCGGTGTCTTATAATGATTGGCTAAAAGGATACCTTCATCCACTGCAAAAACCACGATTTTCCCAGGTTTATCTGTTTGAAATTCAATGTCCAAGGGTTCGCCAGGTCTGGCTATTGTTGGTGATTTTAAACTGATCTTTATATCCTCTTCTGAATGATCCACCACAAATGGTGCCAGGCCATAGCTTAAAGGACTTAAAAATATTTCAGGTGAAGCCCAATCACGAATAAAAGCAACATTGACATAGCCATTACCTTTAAAATCAGCAGGAATATGGATGGTCTGAATGGAGGTGTTTGTTTGAGTTTTAAACCATTTGGTGGAATAAATTTTATCTCGTTCGATCGTAATTAGCCCAGAACCCGTATAAGGTGCTGTAATTTGTAGTTCTATATCTTGGTTGGCTTTGAATTCAGATTGATTCAACTTGATGGCCAACTGAGCGTTTTTTGCCAAAGGAGTTTGGCTTGCGCCTACCACGCTAAATTTCAATTGACTTAATACAGTGTCTTCTTTATTCAACAAAACCAATGCATAATCACCAATTTGTTGGGTTGGTAATGTATAGGCCGTCCCCGTTTGCGCAACTGCGAATGGATTTGTGCTTATAATAGAAGACTGTATTATTGATTGGTACTGATAAGTCCCATCCTCTTTTTTAACCAAGGTCGTGACTGGATGTAAAGATACCAGTTGTATTCTTAACCCTGTAATCTCCTCAGGGGTTAATTGCGGGTTAATGGCGATATAATGCACCTGTATGGTGCTGTTTTGTTTTATGAAAGCCAAATCCACATCTGTTTTGTAACCAACAAAATAGGGTAGTGGACTAACCAATGCCTTGGACTGAGCTGTCACACTTCTACCGCCGTCAGCTTCAAAAGCCTCAGAAAAAACAGTCAGTTGATAAGTGGCCTGTTCAAATCGATTTAAGTTTAAATCAAATTCCGCATTACCCTGGTCATTTGTTTTAGAGTCAGTTAAACTTTCAGTAAAACTTTTTGCAGGTTTTTTGGGATCTTGAAGAGGATCTGCAAAAATGTAATCAGGGTATTGCTTGAATTCAACCTTTTCAGGGGTTAATAAAATTTTGGCAGAGACTCGTCTGTTTGCCGCAGGGGCTCCGTATAAATTCATCAAGTTGATTTTAGCTTTCAAACCTGTAGGTGCAATCCAACCATCCGCGGGTTTGGGGGATAGTTCTGATGTAAGTTTCATTCTATCTGGTTGAAATTCGGCAAGGCGGAAACTGAGTGTTCCTAGGAGATTTTGTGGTAAATCATCCTTCATCAGAGTTAAATCCACTCGGTATTGGCCCGTGAGTGCATTTAAATCAGTTGAAACATCCATCTCCAAAAAGCCTGTGTCATTCAAAATAAATTTTTGAACCTTAACTGTATTTCCTCTCGGGTCGTAAACAGTGGCCTGTAAAGGTAGGCCTGCGGGCTGAGGTTGTACATAAGCCTGTTTTATAATGATTCCAATATGGGCTTTATCCCCAGGTCTGTACAAGCCTCTATCTGAAAACAAATAAGCACTTAGATTATGTAATTCTGCATTTGTGGTATATATGCCCCCAATATCAAACTTTGAAAAGTTTAATTGTCTTCCTTCATTATGAAAGGGGATGAAAGAAACATCATTATTAAAATTGGCAAGATAAACGATGGGTTCTTTTTCATCCACAAAGTCTTTTAGGTTAGGAAAATGTACCCGCCCTTGTTCATCACTGATTGCTGATATGATTTCAAGCCCATTTTTACCTAATATAGAGACCTTTACCTGCGCAAGGGGTGATCCTTCAGTGATGGACTGGACAAATACATCATGACTACCATCATTATTGTCTTTGACTAACAAACCTAAGTCGGTAATTAAAATCAAATGGCTGGATTTAACATCTAAGGATGTATTATTCACCGCATTCCATCCAGTAGCTTGTAATAAAAATAATCCATGAGGTCCTAACTCGTTTGATGCACTGGCTAAATAAGGATTTAGATCCAAAGCCGTATACTGTTGCTTGCTTAGATCAGTGTCATCAAAAGTTTGAATATGTGTGAATATTTGACTGATGTTCTGTTGATTTAATGAAGGATTAATAAACAAAGGATTATTGAAGTCTCCTTGGGTTTGGGTTATGAATTGGTTGATATTTGTAGGTAAAACACGAGCAAAATCGAATTTTACTGCAGGCAGTCCCCGAACAAGCACGGAAAATTTCTTTTCCCCACTTAAGGCAAGTAATGCGCCTTTATGTAAGAAACGAATCTCTTTAGGTAACTCCGGCACAGCAACTATGCTTTGGTAAGGGGTGCTTAAAGTGAAACCTCCTAAGCCTCTCATGCCTTTATCTATTTTAATGTAAAGATGGCGAGGTGTATGCGCTGCGAATTTATAACTGTGCAAAGTGGAATAATTTTGAACCAAAGGGATGCTGGTTTTTGTTAATGGGGTAGCCAGGCTTAGTATTGTCTCTGTTATTTCCCCTGGATTTTGCCATTGGTAGTTAGGTTTTTCTTTTTCTGTTGCACTTGCAGGATAATTCACAGGAAGTAGGTAGACCTGCACTGCTCGATTAAAATCCGGCTCATTCACACCCAAAGAAGTCTCTATGGTCAAAATTTGCTCAGGTTTATCTTTATCATTCCTAAGGATGGAAGATTTGGTAGAAAGTACTTTAAGAAAGTTACTGGAATCAGGTATGAGTAAATTTTTTGTCAAATCCGATTCAAGATGAGCGCTTTTAGTAGAGGAACTTACATTATTATTTAAGGTTAGTAATAAATAGCGTGCCGTGTTTGTTATTTCTATGGGGTCAGAATTCAGATAAGCAATGCGTTTGTGTTCATCATAAGTATATTTGAATTTAGGAGCCTTAGTATTATCAGTTTGATTGCTTAAGCCTTCAAACTTTAAAGCGCTGTTTTTCTCTAAACTTGTAGGATCCACTGGAAAATTAAAATGGATGGTTGCAACAGCTCTTTTTATTTCAGCATGTATGGGGTCTTGGTAAAACTTAAATTGGGTTATTTTGGCGGTAAATGGTTTGGTTGTAAAAGAAAAATCATGGCTTTCCAATTTTGTCCCGGGAGCAAAGAAATTTTTAGCAAATTGAACCTTGAATGTTTCACCTGCCGGCCAATCTTCAGCTGGATTAAATATCAACTGACTGTCGCTACTCCAAAACCATTCCCCTTTGATGGCTGGGCGCATTTGGATGTCCTGGTTGACCGTTTTTCCTATCAATTGCACTGGGGCAACTGATTTTGCCATAAAATTGGGTGTTTTTAATCCAAAATTAAATATCAATTGATTCGGAATCAAGGTTTCTTTATTTGGCGTAATGTCTGGCGCTGTGATTTGGGCCGTTATCGCATTGGGTTTGGGTTGATTGGCATACCAATAAATTGCCATACCTACTGCCATCAGTAGCAATAACAGTACCAATGTGGCTTTTCTAGACATTTGTTTCAGCCAGTGGGGCTTTTCCCACTGGATGTGTCCTAATAAACGGGAACGAAGCGTAGAGGATGGCTGTTTATTCATGTGTAATTCCACTTAATATGCGAATAGTCGCTTTTAAATGCGATAAGGCAATAAATTTTCAAGGCATAGCATAATCTTTGTTTTGCCATTTGTCAGTTAATTGACGTTTTTTTTTGCAAAAATGTATAATTTTTTAAGACTCCTCGATGATTTGTGCTGTTTTTATAGTATAATTGGTCACCGTTGTGCCGAGAAATAATCACAATTACGGAATAATCCTTCTTTTGGACACAATTTAAATATGTTCCGATATAAACTTATAAAAAGTGTGGGTATATTACTCATAATACTTTTAATCAGTCTCATTACCTTGTTTTATCTTCCAAAGCCTCCGTTGCTGTCTGGCATTTCTTTTTCCAGGGCTGTGTATACAGAAGAACATCACCTATTAAGAATGACATTAAGCAAGGATGAGAAATTTCGCTTATTCACACCCCTATCCCAAATGCCTCAACATTTAATAGAAGCAAGTTTGTTACAAGAAGACCGGTATTTTCGGCAACATGTTGGCGTAAACCCCTTCTCTTTGATCAAAGCCATTTGGCAAACATATGGTCTTCATTCTCGCAGAGTGGGCGCATCGACCATCACCATGCAGCTTGCACGTATTCGCTTTGGTTTCAATTCAAAGACCATTCAAGGCAAGCTGTTGCAAATCATAAAGGCATTACAACTTGAAATGCATTACAGCAAAAATCAAATCCTGGAAGCGTATTTAAACTTAGCACCTTATGGGGGCAATGTAGAAGGGGTGGGTGCTGCAAGTTTGGTGTATTTTAATAAATCTGTAAGTCAACTGAGCTTACCTGAATCATTAACTTTAAGTATCATTCCTCAAAACCCAAGCAAGCGCACTCCAAGAAATAATCACTTGAAAATCATCCGTGATAATTTATTTACACGTTGGTTGAATGAACACCCTGAAGATATAAATAAAAAAGTTTTATTTGCCTTACCTTTGTTGATGCAAGACATTGCGGCCTTACCCTTTAAGGTTGCTCATTTAGTCAATACAGTTTTGGCTGACAGTTCAGTGCATCAATTAAATATTGAAACAAGTCTCAATGGCAGATTACAAGGGGTTATTGAACGCATAGTCCATCATTATATTGCCAGAAAAAAATCCCTGGCTGTGAATAATGCAGCTGTTTTACTAGTAGATACGAGGGATATGAGGGTAAAGGCCCTGGTTGGCTCTGCGGATTTTTTTAACAAAGACATCAGTGGACAAATCAATGGGGTAGAAATAAAGCGCTCACCGGGTTCCACTCTGAAACCTTTTATTTATGGTTTGGCTATGGATCAAGGTTTGATTCACCCTAATACTGTCCTTAAAGACGTCCCTAGGAGTTTTAATGGATACAACCCTGAAAATTTTGATTATGATTTCATGGGGCCTATCAAAGCAAAAGATGCCTTGGTCTTAAGTCGAAATATACCGGCCATTTTTTTGTCAAACCAGTTAACTCATCCAAGTTTACATCAATTTTTGGAGCAAGCACATATCAGCCGTTTAAAGTCAGAGTCATACTATGGCTTGTCTTTGAATTTAGGAGGCGCTGAATTAACACTCAATGAGTTGGTTGGATTGTATGCTATGTTGGTGAATGATGGCCTTTGGTACCCCATTCAATTCCTAAAAACGGGTATAAAACAAAATGGGGAACGTTTGTTAAGCCCCGAGGCAAGTTACTTGGTGTTGGATATGCTTAAGAGCACGCCAGGATTTAAGTCTTCTGCTCAATTTCCTGTATCCTGGAAAACAGGAACCTCCTCAGGATTTAGAGATGCTTGGACCCTGGGTACTTTTGGTCCCTATGTTTTAGGGGTGTGGATAGGTAATTTTGACAATAAGTCAAACCCTGCATTTGTTGGTAAAGACATTGCAGCGCCTTTATTTTTTGAACTCATAGATGCAATCCGACAAGAAGACCATTCCATCCCTGTTTTGGCAAAAGATCCAGGTCATATGAATCTTAAAAAAATAAAGGTTTGTAAGGCTTCAGGCATGTTACCTAGGGATGTTTGTCATGACACTGAGTGGACATGGTTTATACCTGGAAAATCACCCATTCATAAGGATACCATACACAGGGAGGTCGCAATCAATAATAATACTGGACTTAGGACCTGTCATATCAATGAAAGTACGCGTTTTGAGATTTTTGAATTTTGGCCTACCGATTTGCTGACTATTTTCAAAAAAGCAGGGATACAAAGACACTCTCCGCCTTTTTTTGAGCCAGATTGTGTATTGTCATCGAACAATGGGCTCAGCCCTCAGATTACATCTCCACAAAAAGGACTACAATACGTCCTTCAAGTTGGACTAGATATAAATAATATGATCCCGCTATCAGCAGTAACCGATGCTGGTATAGAGCACCTGTATTGGTTTCTGAATGATGGTTTTCTTGGAAAAACTAAAACAGATGAACCCCTTTTATGGCGGGCTAAACCTGGCCAATATGTAGTCCGTGTGGTTGACGATCATGGGATGGCAGATTCAGTTTCTATCCATATTAAAGCCGAAGGTTGAATCGTTTATAAGGTTGCCTGTTGTATTCATTGCTAAATGAACACCTGTATTACGCTACGCTAATACAGGCTACGAATATAGTACAGGTAGCCTGTATTAGACGTAGTCGTAATACAGATTTGGTATCCTGTTGTGTAATACAGGACTATCATTGCTGAATGAACACCTGTATTACGCTGCGCTAATACAGGCTACGAATTTAGTGTACAGGTAGCCTGTATTAGACGTAGTCGTAATACAGGTTTGGTATCCTGTTG
>JACCWN010000032.1 GCA_013697625.1 Legionella sp. | reverse complement strand
ATTTTTTTATAAAAAAATATTTTGACACCACGGAGTGAGTATGAGAGATTAGGCGTGTAGTTTGATTTATTCAGATCGTAAAGAAATTTTCCCCGCGCTACTTACACACTTTAAATGACACCGCCTTATATATTAATACCCCATCTTCACAACGCACCTGAATGGTTTCTCCTGGTTTAAATTCACCTCGCAACAAGCCTTGAGCTAAGGGGTTTTCTAATTGATTTTGGATAACTCTTTTAAGTGGTCGTGCACCATAGACTGGATCATACCCTGCATCAGATAGATGCTTAAGTGCATCGGCACTTACTTCAAGCCTGATGTCTTGCTGTTTTAAACGGTGTTGAAGATAGCTGATTTGTATGGCTGCGATTTTCTCAATTTGTTTTTTTTCTAAAGAATGAAAAACCACAGTATCATCAATCCGATTGATAAATTCTGGTCTAAAGTGTTGGCTTACCAGTTCCATAACTGCCTGCTTTACTTCTTCATATTTTTTATTACTCATCTCTTGAATAAGATGGGATCCCAAATTTGAGGTCATCACGATAACCGTATTACGAAAATCAACCGTTCGTCCTTGTCCATCAGTCAAGCGCCCATCGTCTAACACTTGTAAAAGAATATTGAATACATCAGGATGCGCTTTTTCAACTTCATCAAGTAAGATGACTGAATAAGGTCGACGCCTTACAGCTTCTGTTAGATAGCCACCTTCTTCAAAACCAACATAACCTGGTGGTGCGCCAATCAGCCTTGCCACTGAATGTTTTTCCATGAATTCAGACATATCAATCCTAACCATGGCAACTTCTGTATCAAACATAAAACCTGCCAAAGCCTTACACAATTCTGTTTTACCAACGCCCGTTGGTCCTAAAAATAGAAAAGATCCTATGGGTCTGTTTGGATCAGATAAACCAGCTCGTGAACGGCGAATTGCATGGGCCACCGCGTCTACTGCTTCATTTTGGCCAATCACACGGGTGTGAAGTGCTTCTTCCATTTTTAATAACTTTTCTTTCTCACCTTCAAGCATTTTTGAAACAGGAATGCCGGTCCATTTAGATACGACCTCAGCTATCTCATCTTCTGTCACCTTATTTCTTACAAGTTTTGTTTCGGTTAAAGATTCCGTAGCAACTTGGGCGAGACGTTTCTCAAGCTCTGGAATTCTTCCATACTGTAATTCAGACATACGACTAAGATCGCCTGCCCGCTTGGCAATGTCCATTTCCAATTTTGCTTCTTCCAGGGCTTCTTTTATCTGGGTTGAGCCTTGCATAGTAGCCTTTTCAGTTTTCCAAATTTCTTCTAAGTCTGAATAGTTCTGTTCTAATTCCCGTATGTTTTTTTCCAAATCCTGCAATCTTTTTTTGGATGCTTCATCATTTTCTTTTTTTAGGGCTTCGCGTTCGATTTTTAATTGAATCAAGCGACGATCTAGTTTATCCATACTTTCTGGCTTAGAATCTATTTCCATGCGAATCAAACTGGCGGCTTCATCAATCAAATCGATGGCCTTATCAGGTAATTGTCTGTCTGAGATGTATCTATGGGACAAAGTGGCTGCACTAACAATGGCAGGATCAGTAATTTCAACGCCATGATGCACTTCATATCGTTCTTTTAAGCCACGCAGTATGGCAATGGTGTCTTCAACCGTTGGTTCTTTTACTAACACTTTTTGAAATCGACGTTCTAAGGCTGCATCTTTTTCAATGTATTTTCTGTATTCATCCAAGGTGGTGGCCCCAATGCAATGCAATTCACCGCGTGCTAAAGCGGGTTTTAACATATTTCCAGCATCCATTGCACCTTCGGCTTTTCCAGCACCTACCATGGTATGTAATTCATCGATGAACAGTATGACTTGGCCTTCTTGTTTTGCTAAATCATTTAAGACACCTTTCAAGCGCTCTTCAAATTCTCCTCTAAATTTTGCTCCTGCAATCAGAGCACCCATATCTAAAGAAAGCAGGCGCTTATTTTTTAAGCCTTCTGGGACTTCTTTATTGATTATTCTTTGGGCTAAGCCTTCAACAATTGCTGTTTTACCAACGCCAGGTTCACCTATTAATACTGGATTATTTTTGGTGCGCCTTTGTAATACTTGGATTGTTCGACGTATTTCATCATCTCTACCGATGACAGGATCTAATTTACCCTGTTCAGCTTGTTTTGTTAAATCCATTGTGTATTTTTCTAGGGCTTGTCTTTGTTCTTCAGCATTTGGATCATTGACGCGCTCACCACCCCTAAGGGTTTGAATTGCATTTTCAATGGTGGCAGTTTGTGCACCAGCCTCTTTTAAAAGACGGGCCAAAGCACCATTTTCATTCATCACGGCTAGAATAAACAATTCTGTTGAAATGAAATTATCCTGTTTTTGTTGTGCTAATTTATCTGATAAATTAAGCAATCGATTTAAGGCATTTGATATGTGGACATCACCGCCCATACCTGACACTTTGGGTAATTTATCTAAGGCTTTATCAAGTGAATTAGCGAGTTTTTGGGTGTTAACTGAGGCTTTGCTTAAAAGTGCTGAGGTACTCCCGCCTGATTGGTCTAGAAGTGCTTTAAGTAGATGTTCTGGTTCAATAAAACCATTGTCTCTACCTATGGCTAATGACTGTGCATCTGCAAGGGCTGTTTGAAATTTTGAGGTTAACTTGTCCATTCTCATGATCATCACCGTCGTTTAAAATATGTGTGTTATTTTTTCTTCTCCTACCGTAAAATGGGGTCTACTTTAGATAATTCAAGTTGCTTATTGATGAATAACGATTCTTCTTCACAGTCTACGCCAGATTCACAAACATTGCTTAATCAAATAGTTCTTGATTATATGAAAGATAAAAAGAGAAATCGCAGATTTCGATTATTCAAGCGTATCCTAATTGCCTGTTTACTCATTTTACTTCTAGTGCTTTGTTGGAGAATTTTTACCAGCCAAGATCTGATGACCAAGCCCCATGTAGGGGTTATTGATATATCGGGTGAGATGTCTGATTCAAAAGCGGCGAATGCTGATGATTTCTCTACAGGTATGCATAATGCTTATAAAAATAGCGGTTTGAAAGCTTTGATTATTCGTATCAACAGTCCCGGTGGCAGTCCTGTGCAAGCGGAGTACATGTATAACACGGTTTTATATTATAAAAATAAACATCCCAATATAAAAATATATGCTGTATGTGTAGATGCCTGTGCCTCAGCTGCTTACTATGTAGCTGTAGGAGCGGATACTATATATGCAAGCCCTGCTAGTATGGTGGGATCAATAGGTGTTTTATACAATGGTTTTGGTTTTACAGATTTGATGCAAAAAATAGGCATATCCCGTAGATTGCAAACATCTGGGGTGAACAAAGGTTTGATGGACCCTTTTTCTCCTGAGATCGATGCTCAAAAACAAAAATTGCAGGTTATGATTGATATAGTTCATAAGCAGTTCATAAATCGTGTGAAAACTGGACGTGGTAACAGATTAAAGATAGATGATGATACTTTTTCTGGGCTTTTTTGGACAGGTGAACAAGCGCTGGCAATAGGATTAATCGATGGTTTTGGAAGTAGCGGACAAGTGGCACGTGAAGTTGTTAAAATAAACAAAACTGTTGATTATACCAATAAGCAAAATCTGTTTGACAGGATGTCTAAAAATCTTGGCACTGCCATGGCAGATGAATTACCGGCCAGTTTAGGAATGGTACCTGGTTTGTTGCTTAAGTAGGGACAAGCCTTAGCATGTTAACATTTTTATGAAGAAATATTTCAGTCAGAATATTCAAATCTACATGGAAAGATTTATATCAATCGATATGTTAAAGACCGGTGTCACCTCAGGAGATCCTTCGCGCAAAGGCGCGTTTAGGATGACGTTGCGGGAAGTTAAAGTTGATAGCTAGGATGTAACCGTCATCCTGAGTGCGTCTTTTTGCGCGAAGGATCGGGCCTGTCATTTTAAGTGTGTAAGTAGCCATAATCCGGTAATATCGCGCTATCGGTATATTACCAAGCACTAAGGATAGTAATATGGCTATTACAGATGAGATGTTAGATGAAATGATAGGAAC
>JACCWN010000031.1 GCA_013697625.1 Legionella sp. | reverse complement strand
ACTCCACTTTTTGGCGTTTTAGATAATTATAGAAGGATGGTCTGCTAATTTCGTAGATTTTACAAATTTCAGCAACAGTATTTTTTTGCTCATTATACATTTCAATCATGCGCTTAATTTGTCGGTTATCCAGTAAAGATGGCCTACCACCCATATGACCTCTGGCCCTTGCCGCTTTTAATCCAGCATCGGTTCTCTCACGTATTAAGTCACGTTCAAACTCAGCTAACGCACTGAACATATGAAAAATAAGCTTGCCACTGCTGGTTGTGGTATCAATATTTTCTTGCAAACTCTTGAACGCAATTTTTCTTTCATTGAGCAACGAAACAGTATGAATCAAATGCTGAGTCGATCGCCCAAGCCGGTCTAATTTCCACACAACCAACGTATCCCCTTCACGAGCATAAGCCAATGCTTGATCTAATCCAGGACGTTGAGATTTAGAGCCGCTCGCGATATCCGTGTATATTTCTTCACACCCAGCATTTTTTAAAGCATCTTCTTGCATACGAAGATGTTGGTCTTTTGTAGAGATTCGCGCATAACCGACATTCATCAATTTTTTCCTCAGGCTTCGAAGCATATTGTATTAAAACTCACCAATACAATATAGATAATTTACATTGATTTCTATACAACATGTTTTACATGAATTTTGGCAAAAACCAGCTATTTCATATCAGTGCCAATAATGTACAAAATACGACCGTTTTTTAGACGCTAATGTATCAATTATCTTTATGTTATTAGTCATATCCACGCATTAAAGCTCTAATAGAAACATCTTCATCAATCTTAGACCAGTGCACGCCGATGCCATTACCAATAAAACGCCAATCTTTCCGTTCACTGTCATTGGCATCGCGTAGTCTTGGAAACCACTCCAAGGGGGCTGAAATTTCTCGACCATCAGCTAATATAAAATGCAGTGCAGTTTTAGTAAAACTAACGTCAACTGCATGATCGTCAAATTTAATTGCCAAAGTGTTCATACCATTTCTCCAAAAATAATTCTCTATGTTCAATAACAAGTAATCTAACTTTAGCTAATTCATGGCTTCTAAACCCATATGAGCTCGCCAAATTGATTGGATTCAGCCAAAACTTACCAACCTTATCCCCATGTTCAATATGGATATGCGGCGGTTCATTTCCTTCTAAGCTAAAAAAGAAAAATCGAAAACCTTTAACAGTTAATACAGTAGGCATGTATTACTTTTCCTTCAGTTTTTTATCAAGAATTTTATTTAATGCATCAACAACCGCATGAAAATTAATTGTTGCCATATCCTCACTAAATTCGTACAAACCAGCAATATTGAGATGTTGTGATGCAATGGGTGAAATATGTTTTAAAAATTCAATGGCTGCTGTATCTCCCTGCCTTAATTTAAGCTCATATAGCTCTGATAAAATGCACATATTGTAAGCAATGATGATTAATACAATTAATCGAGTACATTCATTCCAAATTTCAACTTCAAGCTCTGACATCCCCCTGAAATCTCCGCTGCCAATATCGGTAATTTTATCAAGCAACTGGTGATAAGCTTCTCCTCTATTTAGTGCGGTACGAATATTTCTTCTGTATTCTGGATCATCAATATATTTAAGAATGTGGATGCTTTTTAAAATATTGTTAAGTTCCCAAAAGGCTTCTTTAATATCGCTTTTGTATTCATGAGAACTTAATTTGGATACAACAATATGCTGTTTTGTTTCATGAGAAAGAATCGAGACTAATATTGGCAAAAGATCTGGCCACTTTCCTTAACCAAGCTTTGATTCACTTGTTTTCTTGGCTTAATAAGTAACCCATCATATTCTGCCACGGCCTTAAATCCTGAGATTGTTTCTGCTTTATCAGCTGTTGAACGATAACAAGCTGCATGGGTTTTTCCTATCAAAAAATATAAAAAATCATTCACATTATTGGTTCCAGCTGTATCAGTTGAGATAATAGCCGGATCAATAACAGTAAGATTTTCCATCAACATGGGATAGGTAAAGTAGTGCCCTTCATGCTCATTGGCTCCAATGATATTGGTTACAAAAGGAATATGATTTAAATTCATGGTCATAATCACAACTCCAATATCCAAACCAAAATATTTTGGAGAGTGGCGTGATTTTAAAATTCGTCTTTTGGTCTTTTTCTTTTTTCCATCAATACTGCCATGTTGCTGATTGTTTATATTGTAAGAGCCAAATATTGGAAGAGCAGCCAGATAATCAACAATAATTTCCGCAGCATTGCGCAATGTTTCTAATCGAATATGATTTTGTTCTGCAGTTTGTAATCGCTGATATTTTAAATTGGATCGTTTAGAAAATTGATAAGTTCCTTGAGTCGTTCCATTGGCCAATAAGGTGGCTTTAATTCCAAGGTAATCCAGCTTGCTTTTTGAGTAACGCGGCTTGATGTGTTTGAATGCCTTTATAAATCCACACCTTTGTTCGATGAAATCGAACACCTCTGAAATAGTAAGTGTTTCTATACTATTATAAAATGGATTATCGGCCTCATCATTTTTCTTAGGATAAGGAATAGTCCAAGAAGTTGTTCCATCACGATGAGTCTTAATTTTAATATGCTTATTTTCACCATTTATTGCTCTTTCATTAACGCAAACAATAAGTGGCTCAAGCTGGTTTTTAAGAGAAAGTAGTGTGTCATCTATATTGGTTAGGAGCACTGGATTGTTTAATTCTTGTAGTATTTTTTCCTTATCTATCTCCCAAGTTGGCGAAATATTGAGATCGACCTCAAAGCTTTTATACTCAACAGAGCTATTAACAAATATTTGTCCATTTTTAATGTGAGTTCTTATTGCATTGTATAGATAAAACTCATACTGATAGGTATTAATTACTTTGTCTTTTCCTGAATTTTCTTCATAAAAATAATTAACTATTTTCTTGGGAGATATGTGTGCAACAGGAATCTTTGTGCTGTCTATCTCGTTTATTTTTTTATTTAGTTTAAAAAGATTTTCTAAATAATCAATCGCCTCTCTTAAGTTTTCTAATTTAGAGTTGGTTTCAAAATTAATAGACTGAAATAATGGCCTCAAATTAAGTAAAATGCATCGATAGTTATTTTTGTGATACTCCCAAATTAAGGTTGTTTCAATATCGTTACCATTATCTTCTAAAAAAGCTTTGCTCAAACCGATCATGTCTTCTTTTGACATAAGCTTGTAGGCTTTTTCCTGGATTAAATAACCGGGATCCTTCATCACAGTGTCATCGGTATACCAACGTAATAGCTCACCAGCCTTTTTCTTATTTTCATTAATTGTTAGATTGGTATCTGGTTCATTATTATTTGCGTATTTTTTTGCATCAACATTATATTTATCGACATAATAAGCAAATCCCTGGATCAGGTTATTAACTATTTTTTCATAACGATTGTGCACATAACATATCAAATAAAAATAGGTTAATTCTTTTGTTAATCGCCTTAATCTATAGACAGTGTACATCTTTGCAAGATCAGAATAATAACTGATGTTCTTTCGTGATATAGCTATTTGAGGAAAGATTTTTTTTGAAAACAAATAAATTGCTTCACATGTCTGTAATTTACTCAGTTCTGATTTCATTTCTTGGGTTCGAAATGTCTTAGCATCAAATTTTAATTCAGTAATTTTATAAAAAACATCTTCTATTTCAAGCAACTGTTGAAGTGATTGCTCTGTATTGGTGGTCAAGTTACTCTGTATTATTTTTATAATTCGATTTTCTTCATTTTCTAATGCCAGACCAATGGCATCCTGTACTCTCGAATAGGGCGGTAAAACCATTTTATTTTTTTCTAATAAATTTTTTAATTCACCAAAAATCTCAATAGGAACAGTTGTTTTTTGAACAAGAATGCTCGATTTTTTTAAAATCAAATCCTTGATTTCATTTAGGTCGTCTCGAAATCCCATTAAATTTAATATCAGAAGTTGTGCACTTAATTGAAATTTTCTTGTCGGTAGACTCGTCGGAATAAGATCATTAGGCAGGTAGGTATTTAAAATAAAGTTAACATCCTCTTCAGCCTCAATATAGTGAAGCTGAAAAAACATATGTTTGGCTTTAAAATAACCAAGTTGCAAAATAAAATATAATTTTGAAGATGCCTCTTTTCCATTAATTGATCTTAATTTTACAGAACCCAGTTCTTTTTCAGATAACGAAAAATAATGTCTACGCTCCAAATCATTAAATCTTGGACAATCGTATATCGCCGAAATTTCTTGATTAGTAAGAATGTGTAGCCGTTGACTATTTTTCACTGAAGCCAAATTATTTGAAAGTTGAATGAGTTAGTATAAAATTAAATCGAGGGGAATCAAGAATAAATAAAAATATCTTATAAAGTAGGTGTTGATCAAATATTAAACGCTGGGAACATTGGCGGGGGCTGTGCATAGAACCCCAATATGCAGAAATACTTGGGTACTCAAAAAACCAATTTGTTCGACTCTGTTTACAAGATTTGCTCGATCGTGAAGGGCTTGCCATGACAATTGATGTACAAGATGCTGCTTGATGTCCTGGCATGAGATTGGCTCTCTTTGGTTGCATTGGGCGCAAATTCAGCAATTCCCATCTGCAAGCCCTATCTTTACAACTAAAATAGATATGCTTTTCATGAGCACAGTTTAGGTTAGAGCAGTGATGATCAGCATGTCCCCGATTATAATTGTGGCAACTTGAGATCTTATTGATGCTGTAGTCCACAGTGTCTCTAATTTCGCCATGCTCATTGGGGTGTGACAAGCAACCGAATGAAAAGATACTTTAAGGCCAAAATCTTAGCTGTATAGAGTATTTATTTATCAAAACATGTTTATTTGATCTAATCTTGCTCTGTGGTGGCAATACAAGCACTCGCCATATTTGATTAGTATTCATAAGCTATGACTATTATGCGGTCAAAAAATAGCTTAGAGTATCTTTTTATTCGGTTGCTTGTCACACCTAAAAGCGATTGCTGAAATTTATCGGTTTTTTTTCAGTTGCTGATATAAACATATAACTAAATGAAACGTTAACAATATAATCATATAGATCGTGAATGCATTTATATGGCTAAAATTAACAATGTGCCATGGTAATAAACTGAATATTAAATAACCAAAAAAAATAGCAATAGCGACAGCATTAGTGTATCGATAATGTTTTTTATTTAACATTAATGCCAACAACGCATATATTAAACCAAACAATAGGGCATATAGTTCACCAAAAATAATGGCTATAGACCACCACCCTCTTGCATCAACATTACCACGCTGAAACACCAATGACGCGATGAGTGCAAATACAAGGCTGTAGCTAATAATAAAAATATCCGTATAAAAAATTATGTTGCTCGGTTGATTATCCCTATTTTTTAAATAACCTGTTATTTGTTCTGACCAAAAAACAACAAATATAATAATTGGCAAGCTAAAGAGACCTTCAGTCCAGTTATTTGCACCATACTCCATAACAGTAAAAGACAGAATATACATTCCAATCAATACAAGAGAATAATTATTAAATTTCTTCATTCAGTTACCTTGAAATTTTTGTAATAATATTTAGAGTTCTAGCCATTAACAAAGGATTCATGGGTTCTATTGGAGATATTTTTAACCTCACTCACTTATATTATATATAAATACACAATATTTAATTCAACTCTATCACACAAAGAGCATAACACTACAGCATTTAAAGGTGGCTACAAGGGACTAAAAGTCCTATTTATTCGTTGCCAAATCAGACCTTTTTAAAGAATTATTTTTTGTTGCTTTTTACACTCTCGCTAAGTAAGATCCATAACATGGAAGTTATGGTTGATTATTTACGAAAAATCAAATACCTATATCAAAGGACCTTTTAAAAAAAATGAAAAAAATAATAATATTAATAATTTCAGTTATTAGTGGCTTAGTGGAAGCTGGAAGACCTTTGATGTCAGGTGACATTGTAGGAAGAGAACTTAATCAATGGCCTTTAGGATGGGCAGGTCATGTTGGAATAGGAACTGGCGATGATGTTGGCCGACCAACTCAATTAATCATAGAGGCTTTAAATGAGGCCCCCTTACCTGTTGTACAGTTTAATTCATTAGCTAATTTTATGTCTCGTACTAAATATTGGGGCAGCCGATATGGGATAGGGGATTACAGTACAGGAACTTACAATGCTCTTGTGGAAGCTAACCGTCAAGGCTGGTGGTGTCCTAGTTACACATCTTCTACTGCTTATGTAATTGGAGCCGGGAATATATATAACAAAGTTCCATCAAAATGTTCTGTTTGGCGCTGTGATACATTTGTAGCATGGGCGTTTTATAGCGCAAGGTTTCCACAACTTATGAACATTAAAATTATGCTTCCTTTAAATGTGTGGAATACATTTCCATATTTTAATGGGGATGCTCTAGTCCAAGAAACATCTCCTCCAAAATTGCCTTCAATCGATAAAGAATTCTCTGATTTAACTGTAGAGGAACTTAATAATCTTGACTACCCTAAGTTTGCAGAAATAGCTGATATTCCTATTCAAGATGAAACCCCTGCACATTTAACAAAGGAATGGGAATTTGCTGAGAATGAATCGGTAGTTGATGTCAAACGTGGAATTTTTCTTGACCGTCTCGCTATCGTAGAAGAACAAAACACAATCAGTAAGCTGCTGGATATCTATAACAAAACTAAGAATAACGAAGTTAGATCAAAAATTATTCAAGCTCTTCAAACTAATTATCAAAACCAAAACGCGTCAATCAGTGCACAAGAGAAGGAAAACCTTAAATTCTTTTATGATGACCTGCTTCAAAAACAATTGCGTTCCATCGATATTGATAAAATAGTACGTGGTTATATTGACATAAATAATGCACATAAAATATTGAAAATGCGTAGCAAAATTGAAGCTCAAATTACTCAAACTGAAGAAAGAATGGCACTAGGGCTTCGTTTAGATATGGCCAATAAATCTCAAGAATTACAAAAAATATACATGCCGATCATTGTTGAAAATCTAAAGAAAGCTAATCGGAGCGATTTAGACGATATGTTTTTTGGAATAACTAGTATTCGAATCAAAACATTTACGACTAAATCGATTAAAGTTATCAAAGAATATACAAGAATCAGAAAAAATAAGTATGCTTCAGCGATTATGTCAAGTAATGATCCCTCTGCTAGGATGGCAAAAATATCATTAGAAGATTTAAATAAATCCTTAAGAATTAGGGGTGCTAAGCGTAACTCCTCAATTTTTCCGAGCACATATAACCATGCTTAATATTTATAATTTTATCTTTAATTTATTCATAAGTTTTGAGTGACAAGTATTTTCCATAGCCTAGGTAAGTTGAGATGATTTTTTGAATAGGCACACCTAATTGATTAGATGTAGAATTTTTTCTTTATCTTGATCGTACATAGTTGCTTGTATTATTCCTTTGGGCTTCCCTAGCTTGATGCCCTTGGCAGCTCGTGCACGTAGTCCTTCTTTAGTTTCCTCAGAGATAAAGTCCCTTTCTAAATTCAGCCTTCCAGCAAAGAACCTTATGAAGAAATCAAAATTTACCGACAGTCAATGTAGGAGCTTTGAGAAAGAATTTGTTAAGAGCACTTACAACAATCTAATACCGTGGTCTTTAACAACAGGCATACTCCCCGCTGTCGAATTAGTATTCCCAAATATTGTTTTAGTTGGTAAAGAAAAAAATGAGCATTTTAATGCTGATAGTTCTTTATACTTTTCTTTGTTATCGAAAAATGTATATTTTGAATTATATGCATTGGGTGTATGTAAAATTACCCCGTTTCTATATTTTTTAATATCTCGGGGAATGTCATTTTCACCAGCTATATTAGTTCTCTCTCCGAAGTAATCCATGACAAGCTCAAATATTTTTGGAGGCCACACAACTCTACTAATTATGTCTTTAACAGAATAAAGTGGGTCGAAGAATTCTTCAAACCTGATAATTTTATCTCCAAGTTTTAAAGTGGGCCGAATATTATCACCATATGGCAACTGAGAACTAACTCTAGTAACAAAATGTAATCTTTGACTATCAAGAGGGATGCCATCATTCCTAAATGATTTCTCTTTCGGTAAAATGTACTCTTCTAGCCTAAGCCTCTTTTCTAATTGAGCTAATAAGGACGTGGAGATACTGCGTATGGTTTGTGCATTATAAACATTCCCTTCACATCTAGAACACATCGTATTAGTAGAGTGTATGTCGAGTACGACTGCATACACTTTATGACCTAGATAAGAGCTATAACTTCTTTCTAACTTATGAGAAAGAAGATTAACAAGTCTTCCAATATTGAGTGGATTAACCAAATAGGCTAAAAGCGCGTCCTCGCTGTGTGGGTGTTCTTGACCCGATGGCGCCGGAGGTAGCCGAATGACGCTTTCACTTGGATCATCAATTGACACGATAATAAATGTTCTTTCGTGAGTTCCTTCTTTTACATGTGGCTTTGTAGATACAACAAATCCAACTGTAACAGCCAGGTAATTTTTGTAGATATAAGTGGATTGTGTCAATTCATTTAATGATGTTATATTTTTATTGACTACAGGCTCTACCATGGCTAGTCGTTCATGCAACGTAATCTCTTGATTATCAAGAGCATTGATGTCAGAAGATGCGTCGGGTATTTTGCATACTTTTTCCTTTTTGCTACCAAATGTTAAATTTAAATCTTCTGTAATGTATTTTCCAAGTGGAATTTTTTCAAAAAGTTGACGCATTTTAAGGTACTCGAATTAATTGTATTTTCAGACTGAGCAAACAATTCATCAAATTATTCTTAGATAATTTCGATTAAAAACTACCTTACTATTTTCCAATTGATAATTTAAATGCTCTTTAATCTCTATATAATATTCAACAGAACAAAATCAACCAAATTGACGAAGGGATGACGGAGGCCCTTTGTCTGTAAAGTTAAAAGGCTAGAGGATACCCTATATTAATGGTTTTTGGTAGATCCTTCGAGGGCGGTTAAAAGTACTTGTTATAATGTGTGGGTAATCCGAGTTATGCTCGAATCTGGTGTATGGAAAAATAAATTAGGTGGCGTATCCTGTTGATTGTTCGCCAAGAACATTAATCAACAAAAGGAAATACGCCATGAAGGATTGTAATCTGAAAGAGGTAGCT
>JACCWN010000141.1 GCA_013697625.1 Legionella sp. | reverse complement strand
CTGACAAGGTCACGATGGATAAGAGTGGTGCCAACAAGGCTGGTATCGATACCACCAACCTGCATCTAGCGTTGCTGTTTATGCTGGGTGGTATTTTTACGCAAATTACTGTTCGCCAGGTCAAATACCTTAATAATATTGTGGAACAAGACCATCGGTTTGTGAAAAAAATTACCAAACCCATGAAAGGATTTAAAGCATTTCAAACAGCCGCGGCAACATTAGCTGGGATTGAGTTGCACCATATGATCAGAAAAGGACAACATGTGCAGGTTGGAAATCAATCTATTTTTGAACAGTTCTATGGATTGGTGGCCTAAACTCGCCCAGCATTTTTCCGGATACCATCTAAAATTATTTATGCGACAGAACCCAATTTCTTGCGACAATACCGATTAGAGGGACATTTTCATTTTGGTTTGACATTAAATTAATTATTTCATGAAAAAGATAAGTGACTTGTGATAGAATTACTAGCATACATTGCAGGTATTTTTGTTGGCAAGGTAACAATATTACGTCCAGGTTACATCAAGACACTGCAAAAAAATCATAAAAAATATTACCAATATATCCATGGAGCATCCATTTGTTAACGTTAAAGCAGCGTGTAATCAATATTGATAATTATGCGAACAAAATTTTGTCTCAGGGTGGTGATGAGGCTCTATTGCGCTCTATGCATGACATCATGGGGGACTTGAAGCTAATTCTGGATACAGCAAACCACGATGAATTGGATGTGTTGTGTGGCGAATATCCTGGGTTTTATCGCTGCATGAAATGGTTGGAAAATCTGGCCTCGGGTATAGCTAATGGAACCCTTCCAAAACTTACATCCGAAAAACTCGAAAAACATCTAACCAGAGTTCGCCAAAACAATTATGAACTAAAACAGGAATGGATTGAAAAATACGAACAAATTCGTAAGATGTTAAAAAATTTACATCCTAACTTTATGATTGGTTTAACACGCGACGGCGTTGATCGTTGTGCAAAGCGGCTGGATATTTCAAAAAATGGCGCATTACTATTAAACACTGAACATGAAATGAATGTCTTTTTTGATTATTGTCTTTATCAATGCTACTCGGAAAATTCCAGCGCCATCTACAAAAGTTTCAAACAATATACAGGCGGCGATACCAAGTCCGTATCCCTATTTGAAAAAGTAGTGAATGGTTACTTTGCCTATTTGCAAATTATTGAGCCTATCGGAGACGCCGGTCTTGTCGTATTTGATTTAGAACGACAAACAGAACATTTAATGATCGACAAGGGATTGCATCTGGTTGCCAAAAATACACAACACCATATGATTATCACGCACGTGATTGACTGTGATGATTTTATCATCACAACAGGGGCGTCCACACCCGTTGACTTTACTACCATTGATGGCGCAAAAGTACATTCACTCTTTGAATCTTTTTACAAAAAATTAACGTCAGGCACTCTTGATGCAAAAGAACGCAGGCAATATGTAACTGATGTCTATAAACTGTGTTTGCATGAAGACATTATCGCCATTGTCAGCTCGCCTAAATTGCCATTTGGCGATGAAGCACTGAAGGCAAGAACCCATGCATCAGATTCAAGGCATTAATTTAAATCAGGTTTAAACATGTATCAATTCAACCTTCTACACTATCAAAACCTTGACACATCAGGGCTTGAAAAAAAATTCACGAAGATCTGTGCTCTTCTCGAGCAGGGCGATTTTAAAACATCGGATGTAAAAAAACTATCCAATAATGGGTATTTCAGGGCAAAACTGGATGACACGAACAGGTTGTTATTTAAACCTGTTAAATATGAAAATAAAACCCATCTATTATTACTTGAAGTCATTAAAAATCATGACTATAACAAATCTCGATTTTTACGTGGCGCGGAAATTCAGGAAATACATATCAATCACCCCGATGATCTCATCCCATTAGAACAGGATACACTGCGATTTTTAGGCCATGGCAAAAAGAAAGTCCATTTCCTGAATCGTTTTATGATGTTTGATGAAATTCAAGATCAAATTTTCAACTATGGTTTACCCCTCATCTTAATTGGCTCTGCAGGCAGTGGAAAAACATCGCTTACCCTCGAAAAAATGAAAACCATGACAGGCGATATACTCTATGTCACACTTTCTCCCTACCTGACGCATAATGCCCGTCAACTGTATTATACGAATCATTACCAAAATGAAAACCAGTCCATTGATTTTTTATCCTTCGAGGAATTAATAGAAACCATTGCCATTCCTGAAGGGGAGGAAATTTCAATAACTGCCTTCCTGAATTGGTATAATCGGCAAAAAAAATCCAGCGCATTAACGGATGGGCGAAAAATGTATGAAGAGTTCAGAGGGGTGCTTGCAGGCAGCACACCAGATGAACCTTATCTTTCAAAAGATCATTATTTAAATCTTGGCATTAGAAAATCAATTTATTCGGACACGGAACGTGAGGAGGTTTATCGCCTCTTCCAGGGGTATGTCGCCTATCTCAAGGAGGGAACCTATTTTGATACCAATATTTTATCCTATTATTACAAAGAGAAAGCCGTTCCGCGGTATGATGCAGTCATTATTGATGAAGTTCAGGATTTCACAAACAGCCAGTTATCACTGGTTCTTGCTTTATTAAAATCACCCCGTCAATTTTTTATGTGTGGTGATGCAAACCAGATTGTTTACCCAAACTTTTTTTCATGGTCAGGATTAAAGCAGCTATTTTATGAAGAGGATGCATTAGCCGCGGTTGATATCACCAAAATATTGACGCGAAACTATCGTAATACGCAAGAAGTGACGGAGCTTGCAAATCGGGTATTAAAAATAAAAAACGCGCGATTTGGATCCATTGACAAAGAAAGTCATTATCTTATTGAAAGTCACTCCACACATACTGGCGATGTAACATGCATTAAATCAACTCCTGAAAAAATAAGAGAAATTAATGCAAAAATTTGCCGTTCAATCAACGTCGCTATTATCGTTTTAACGGATAGGCAAAAAGAAGAGGCGAGGCAATTATTTGATACGCCCCTGGTATTTTCTGTTCAGGAGGCAAAAGGACTGGAGTATGAAAATGTCATTTTGTATCATTTTATGGATGCGGAAAAGAAATTTGTGGACATTGCAGAGGGTCTGAGTCGAGATGCATTAAATCAGGCGTTCAAATACGGTCGGGCAAAAAGCAAATCTGATAAATCAATGGAAGTATACAAGTTCTACATCAATTCGCTTTATGTAGCCATTACACGCGCCATAAAAAGCGTGTATCTGGTAGAAAAAAACCCATCCCACCCTCTGATTTCATTGCTGGATATCAATACAATTAATCAATCAATGGGCATGGACATTAAAGAGTCTTCTCTGGAAGAATGGCAACAGGAAGCAAGCAGACTGGCACAACAAGGTAAATCAGAACAAGCCGCAGCCATTGCAGAGACCATACTCAAACAAAAAACACCGCCTTGGCCTGTCATGGATAAATCGGCTTATGAAAATCTAAGATATAAGTTTCTTTGTGGAGAGCGTGGTAGCAAAAAAGAAGCCATGGATTTATTTGAAATGGCCATGCTATTTAATGACAATGAAGCCATTGGCGAACTTAAACACCAAGGATTTAAAGCCGCACAACATGTCAAGAAATCATACCCCATCATGTATGCAAAATATTTCCAAAAGTATACCATTAAAAATACACAACCAATCCACAAAGACATTCAACTCTATGGAATAGATCACCGCAGCGCCATAAATTTTACGCCACTAATGTCTGCTGTTTATGCGGGGAATTTAGACTTAATCCATGAAATATTAAACTTAGGCCCTTCGTTGGAAGCCAAGGACACACTATCAAGAAATGCATTGCAAATTGCCATATATCAATCAATACGCTCGACAAAAAATCAGGCATCAACATTGGCCGTTATTTATTCCCCAATTGGCATGGACAGCATTTCACTGGATATTGATGCCCACCTTGTTAAAATTGATGCTAGCCGCGCTGAATACCTGCTGTTTAATCTGGTGTTAACATTTTATACAGAGATGCTGTATAATTCTGAGATAAATGGTTTAAACATAGGGTTTACTGCGAAACAATTGTTTGAGTTGGTTCAGAAATTACCTGATGCGGTATGGCCTGACTTTAGGAAAAAACAAACGTACCTGAGTGGCTTATTAAGCCGCAATGAAATCAACAGCCTCTATGTACCTAACAGAAAGCTATTTATACGAGTTAATCGAGGGTATTACGAGATTAACCCTGATTTAAAAATTAAAACGTCGTCAGGCTGGGATCCCATCAAGCTGACACCTTTCCATATGATTGATATTGATCATGAAAACCTGACATCAGAGGATAGTACCTATGACAAAACTAGTGCATTTCGACTGGGCAATAAAAAACCTGTTACGGAACAAGGCTAATTTTGATATTTTAGAAGGCTTTTTGTCTGAATTGTTGCAAACAAGAGTAACAATAGAGGCGTTGCTGGAATCGGAAAGCAATAAAAACAACAAAGATGATCGATCTAATCGGGTTGATTTACTTGTTCTGACAGAAGCGCAAGGACATGTGATTATTGAAGTCCAGGCATCGATGGAGTGGGACTATTTAAGCCGAATTTTATATGGTGTATCTAAAGCGGTAACGGAATATATACAAGCGGGACAGCCGTATCGAAATGTTCGTAAAATTATTTCTGTAAGCATTGTTTTTTTTGATTTAGGTCGTGGGGAAGATTACGTCTACCATGGTACTACGGAGTTTCGTGGTACGCATCAGCATGATGTCTTGCAGCTGGGCGAAAATGAACAAAAGGCCTATGGCCCAGAAAAAACCCCATCTGACATATTTCCAGAGTATTATTTGATTAAGGTTAACCAGTTTAACGAGGGGATTAAGGATAAGTTTGATGAATGGGTGTATTTTTTAAAAACTGAAACAATTCAGCCTACATTTAGTGCCCAGGGGATTAGAAGTGCCGCCAAAAAACTGGACATATTGTCATTAACGGAAGAAGAACGAAAAGCCTATGAGCGTTATGAAGAAAATACTCATTATGAAGCGAGCATGCATGAATCCCATTATGGCCGAGGAAAATTAGAGGGCAAAGCTGAAACATTAATACAGATTATTAAACGTAAATTTAATAAGTCGCTGTCTAAAGAAGATGAAATCTACGTTGTTGCCAAAATTCAGCAGGCCAGCGCTGAACGATTGACGCGATGGGTTGATGACGTATTGGATGTAGTGACCTTGGAAGATTTATTTAAAATGTTTGGAGGAAAAACATAAGTTATTCTACCGGCATATTGCGTTTAAATATATACTAAGCATCTAATGCTGAATCCGCGAATACGGTTTTTTTGTTAGGTCTGATAAATGCTATAATCGGACTTAGTGACTGAGTTTCTGAGTTTCTGAGTTTCTGAGTTTCTGAGTTTCTGAGTTTGGGGTTCTAGCCCCTATACCAATGTTGTAAAAAAATGGTTAGAATTCACCCGAGCAATAAAACGGGAAGAAGTCACAGGTCGCTACACTGAAAGAGCTCCTACAAGCCTTAACCATCACCAGCAAT
>JACCWN010000140.1 GCA_013697625.1 Legionella sp. | reverse complement strand
GGCGTGTTATGATCATAACATTTTTCCATGATGGTTATTTTAATAGACAGTATGTTATTTATTAATTCTACTATTGTATTGTTTACACTGCGGCCGGAAATTTCGGCGTTTCCGGGCTAGAACCCCGAGCATGAGATTAAAGTGGTTGAATTAGCATTTATTACCATGAATTTTAAAGCATTGCCTAAGAATATCATTCATGATGTGCAGAATTACTCCATTCCTTTTGGCAAATTAATAATGAATAATCATATAAAAATAACTAATCGACATCGCAGTTATTTTACAGTTATATGTAATACCAAACTTAAACTGTTAATGAATTGCCATTTAAAAAGCACTTTATATGGTCGTAAAAATACAATTATTAATGCAAAAAATAAGAAATGGCTTGCTCATGTTGTGGAAATTCTTTCTGACATTTAACCTTGCTTTTTGAGAAAAATGATGACAAAAAATGAGTACAAGATAGTACGACTGATTGCTTTAGGTGGCGCATTGGAATTTTATGATTTCACCATTTACGCCTTATACGCCCCTTACCTAAGCCAAAATTTTTTTTTCAATACCAATGAATTTATTGGATTAATGAACACCTTTGCTGTTTTTGCCTTAGGCTATCTAGCTCGTCCTTTCGGGGGCATTGTATTTGGACATTTGGGCGATACTTGGGGACGTAAGTCCGCATTTTCATTGGCGATATTGTTGATGGCAACTGCTACTTTGCTCATGGGGTGCCTCCCAACGTATCAATCAATAGGTACACTGGCTCCTATTTTATTGATTATATTGCGGTTGCTTCAGGGATTTTCCGTTGGTGGAGAAATTCCAGGGGCGTCTGTATTTACTATAGAACACGTAGCAGTCGGACAAAGAGGGCGTGCGATAGGTCTTGTCTTTATGTGCATTACTCTAGGCAATACCCTGGGTGCAGGAATAGGATTTTTATTAACAAGCCTATTAACTCACCAGCAGATGGTTTCATGGGGTTGGCGTATTCCTTTTATATTTGGTTTTGTATTAGGCATTATCAGCTATGTCATTAGAAAAAAGGTAGTTGAGACCCCTATATTCACTGCCCTATTAAAAGAAAATAACCTACACCACATACCTTTCTTCAAGATGTTGAAATTATTACCCATTCAGTTACTCAGTGCTTTTTTGTTAACCGCAGTATCTGCTAGTATCGTTTCATTGTTCCTCTATCTACCAACCTATTTTGTAACGAGTATCAAAATCAACGCAACACATGGCTATCTTATCAATGTGTTTGCTTTTTTAAGTTTTGGGCTGTTTACTGCGTTTTTTGGAAGCATGTCTGATACTGTCAATCGAAAAAAATTATTAATGGCAGCTTCAGCTTTATTGATTGTCTTAAGTTACCCCTTATTTTATGGCCTAAGACTGTTTGGCGAGCCATTTCTATGGGTATTTATCCTAAGCTTTGCGCTTTTAGGTGGCGTGGTTAACGGGAGCTATATGGTTTTGATTACGGAATCATTTCCTGCTAATCTTCGATATTCTGCTGTTGGTTTTTGTTTTAGTTTAGGTATTGCCGTGTTTGGCGGTCTAGCCCCGCTGGTTTTTACTTGGTTAATTCAATATGTGATGACGTCCTTGGCACCAGCATTTTATATGTCGACCACTGCTGCCTTAAGCTTGCTTGCCCTCTTGTTAGTATCCAGCCCAAAAAATATAGAAAAAGGGGAGTTGAATTGAACCATATGAGTAGTACGAACCAAAGAGGGCTTCTAGCCTTTTCTTTTACCTATAATAACTGTTCGAATGCGCTATGAAAAAAATTTCAACCCGTGATTTTTTGAGAATACTAATATAATGGAACCTTTCAGCTTACTAAAAACCTGGCTAGAAGAAGAAAAACTGGCAGGCTCTCCCCCACCACATGGGAAAGGAAGTGGGCAGAGCAAGTGAGCAAAATTGAAGGTTATTCTAATCCCTTTATTATTTAAAATTATTTTAAAAATAATTGTGCTTCAGATTCCTTTACTTAGCAAAAATCTTATATTTTTTGAACCCAATGTTTACAACCTTTTCATTAGGTACTAGTATTTGATTTATGTACACTAATCAAGTGGTAAAATATATGTGGTTCCTGGAGCTTATTTGGTTAAGGCTAAAGAATTAGTGGGGTAGAGATATTTTCAGTTGTGCCTGTGCGCAGCTGATATGCCACTTATTTGAGTTCATCCTGAACCCGCTAGTGCTTCAACATCCTGTCAAGATACCCGCTACGCCAAACATTTTTAGTATAGTCTTTTTGCGTAAACAATCCATTGGCTGATATGCTTAATTTGTTGTAAGAGATATCTTAAATTATATAAATTGAATTCTAAAAGCGCTAAAAATTTCCTGCCAAAGTGATTTTTTTTAAGTCTACTTTTCAGGATAATCAAACCCTACAATAATTATTTTTCAAGACCATCCACTTGCTCTGCTCTATCACAATGTTTAGTTTTACGATTAATCGGACTTTTAATGAAATTGATTATTTCATAAAAAAATCTGAGCTAATTTTGAATTTCTTTTTAAGCTCCGATATATGTTTCTTTCCTAATTCCCTTTCACCATTCAAAAATTTTGAAACATTTGCTTGACCTCCAAATATTGGGGCAAGATCTTTTTGGTAAAGTTGATTCGTTTTCATTAAATGCTCTACCATTTCAATGTCAGAGACGCTTTTTCCAATTAAAGGAAAGTTTTCATTGTCATATTGCTCAAGATTATCACCAATAATCTGCATAGCTAAAGCTAGCGGATGACTTTCATCATCACGAATTTCGTCAATTAATTGATCAAGTATTTCTTCAAGAATTGAATACTCCTTACCATCTTTTGGTTTTTTAAAAACCGATAAGGGTAGATGAAATTTATGTTTTGATTTCTGATCTATATAGTCAATAGCAAGTGCTTTCATAAATCACCTCGCTTTAATTTCTCTTTATTAATAGCCTTGTCATACTCAGCGTGAGTCCAAATTGTTCGAAGATAACAAGCTTGGGTATTATAATGTATCGCGGTTACTAGACGATAATTATTTCCTCCAATATTAAATATAGTGTAACCAAACACAGGATCAACACTATTAAAAACTTGCCTCAACCCAAAAATATTTGAAGCATTGGTTTCTATCATTTTATAATACCATTCCGTAAGCGGTATTTCTGCTTGCACGTTACTTGTATAATAATCACGTAATTTCTTCTTCGAAATAACCCGCAAGATAATCCAACCCAATATATTTATATATAAAGATTATATGTCATAATGACATATTTGTCAAATTGGGGTTCTACGCGCAACCCTCAGAAATTTTTGATGGCCTGAGTAAGGCTGAATAAAAGCGTCATCAATGTTTTGCTTCTTAAGCCAAGTAAACAAAAATGTCTTAATTTGTGAGGAGATATAAGATTTTGAAAATGGTGAGGTACCATGAAAATAGTTATCTAAGAAACATATTCTGTAAAAATTTTGGATACCTTGATTAGTTGCCACCATGATATAAACTCAATAAATGGCAAGCTAAAGCTGCCTCAGAAAAGTGAAAGAACTATTTGAGGGTCGGAGTGATCCGGCCATTCTTGTATCTTACCTTCTGTAACAATAATTAAATATTGCTACAATCTCAGGGGCACCTGGGATGGTGAAAGAAGAAGCCGTGGCCGTTCTAAGGATTTTAATCCTGCTGAGTGGGGTTCTAGCCCCTATACCAATGTTGTAAAAAAATGGTTAGAATTCACCCGAGCAATAAAACGGGAAGAAGTCACAGGTCGCTACACTGAAAGAGCTCCTACAAGCCTTAACCATCACCAGCAAT
>JACCWN010000096.1 GCA_013697625.1 Legionella sp. | reverse complement strand
ATCTAATGTCAGAGCGAGATCACTGGATCCCGCGGACAAGCCGCGGGACGTCGGGACTGCGCCAATCTACTAAGGATATTAATGAATCTGTGATTTGTTTATATCTGAGATGATTAGATAAATTTTTATCCATACTTTTGTTATTTAATAATAATCCATCAGTTTTAAACATGCAGATAGAATGGGTTATTAGCCTTAAATATATTTTTAATGTAGCATGTTTTTCAACCCCTTTTTTCTTATGTGGAGATATGAATAATGTCTAAGATTAGTGCAGGACTGGTAATGCAATTACGCGAGCGTACAGGCTCGGGTATGATGGAATGTAAAAAATTTTTAATAGCCACGGATGGTGACATCGAAGCTGCTATCACTGAGATGCGTAAAGCGGGTCAGGCCAAGGCTGACAAAAAGGCAGATAGAATTGCTGCTGAAGGAATCATTGTTGTGGCTCGTTCAGCAGATTATCTATCTGCAGTCATGCTAGAAATCAACAGTGAAACAGACTTTGCTGCACGTGATGAAGGATTTATTGAATTTGCAAATCAGGTTGCCACCCATGCATTAACTTCTTCAGCCCAGGAACCCACACAATTAGCTCAGGAAACTTGTCAAACTGGTACTACCATTGAAGAAGCTAGACAACAATTGGTAGCAAAAATAGGTGAGAACATCAAAGTACGTCGGCTTGCAAGGGTCCATGCACAATCTGGTGTTGTAGGTTATTATTTACATGGCTCAAGAATTGGCGTTTTAGTTGCTCTAAAAAATGGAGATGAAACCCTGGCTAAAGATATTGCCATGCACATTGCTGCTAATCGTCCAATGGTTATCAATCGTGAACAAGTTTCATCCGAAGCTATAGAAATCGAACGCGATATATTCACAGCTCAGGCAAAAGAAAGTGGCAAACCTCAAGACATCATTGATAAAATGATTGAAGGTCGTATCAATAAATTTATTGATGAAGTAAGTTTATTAGGCCAGCCTTTTGTTAAAGATCCCAACATCAAAGTAGGTCAACTCCTCAAAGAGAAAAATGCTGAGGTCATATCCTTCATTTGTTATGAAGTTGGTGAAGGTATTGAGAAAAAAGAAGACAATTTCGTTGAAGAAGTCATGGCACAGGTTCGTGGCAATGAATGAAGAACATCCTAATTTAAGTTACAAGCGCATCCTCATTAAATTCAGTGGGGAAGCACTGATGGGCAAGTCACAATTTGGTATTGACCCAGCTGTTTTGGACACTTTGGCAAAACAGGTAGCTGAACTAATTGGCATGGGTGTAGAAGTCAGCTTGGTTGTTGGCGGTGGTAACTTATTCCGCGGAAAAGCCTTGTTCGAAGCTGGCGTTGGACGAGTTACTGGTGACCACATGGGTATGCTTGCAACGGTTATGAATGCATTGGCCATGCGAGACGCACTTGAACGAATCGATCTACCAGCACGTATCATGTCAGCCATACCTATGATTGGTGTGGTTGACTCTTATAATAGACGCAAAGCCATCACGCATTTACGTGAGGGCCAGGTGGTGATTTTTGCTGCAGGAACTGGAAATCCTTTTTTTACAACCGATACCGCCGCCTGCCTAAGAGCCATTGAAGTGGATGCAGATATTGTTTTAAAAGCTACCAAAGTAGATGGAATTTACTCAGAAGATCCCATGAAAAATTCAAAGGCTATTCGTTACGAATATCTAACCTATAAAGAAGTGCTCACCAAAGGATTAGAAGTCATGGATTCGACTGCAATATGTTTGTGCCAAGATCAAAACATGCCATTGCAGGTTTTTAATATGACCGATTCTCAGGCTTTGAAAAAAATTGTACTTGGAGAACGTGTAGGGACTATCGTAGGAGCAGCTCATGATCAATGAAATTAAACAAGATTCCGAAAAAAGAATGGCTAAAACCATAGAAACATTAAGAGTAGATTTAACAAAAATTCGCACTGGTAGGGCCAATGCCAGTTTGTTGGATCATGTACAAGTTGATTATTATGGGAATCCAACCCCTTTGTCCCAGGTGGCAAATATCGCTGCAAGTGATTCGCGAACTATAACGGTAACACCTTGGGAAAAATCTATGATGGCTGTAATAGAAAAAGCCATTTTAACATCTGATTTGGGTTTGAACCCAACGACTGCTGGAACCACCATACGTGTACCAATGCCTGCATTGACAGAAGAACGTAGAAAAGATTTGATTAAAGTTGTCAGGCATGAATGTGAGCAAGGGAAAGTGTCTATTCGTAATATTCGTCGTGATGCGAACAATCAATTCAAAGAGTTGATTAAAGATAAATCTATTTCAGAAGATGATGAAAAGCGTGCAATAGACTTTATTCAAAAAATTACAGACAAATATATTACAGAAGTAGACGGCTTGTTGGCAGAAAAAGAAAAAGATTTGATGCAAATATAAATTGGATCTTTAAGATAGCAATTAAGCAAATTTGTTGGCCAATGCTGCCAAGCTCGCAAGCTAGCCAGGCAGCACTAAATTTCGGGACGACATACTTAAAGCACGCAGGGCAAGTAGGAAATTGTGAAGGTATATTATATTTAAAAAATACGTTACGCTTACACCCTGCAGCGCCATAAATTTTTAATGCCCTAATATTTCATTAAGTTATGTATATTATAATATCACTAAGTTTTTTTATGGAATATTATAATAGCAAACCCACCAATTTATATTAACCCCCTAAGTCGACTAGCAGGTGCTTTCATAGGAACCATCACAGGTATGATCAGTAGTCCTTTTTTAGCAATTTGGTATACTTATCTCTCAACAAAATCTATTTTTGGTGTTGTTTTTATTTTACCACGATTGTTGATCAATATTTGCACATTTGCTTTAATGAGTTTATTCAGTGATTTTTATCATGGCCTTCGTTTGGGGTTTGTTGCAGGATTATTATGGCCCCAAAATTTAGGATCTAAAATCAATGCAGGAGCTTCATTTTCCGACCTTCTACATGCATTTTTAATGATAGAACATGAATCTACCCCCCCACCAGATTTGCTTATTCCACCTCCGACAATCGTTCCGGAAGAAAAGTCTTCAGTGCCTGACTTAATCGTTCCAGAGAAAAAAGCACCAGTGCTTTGGGGTATTCACTGATTTTCTTTCGACATCAATACCCGTCAAAATAAATTACTTCATGAATTATTAGGTAATGCAGCTCCTGCTGAGACCTTGATCAAAGGCAAACAGATTTAGTTACCCATGCAGTAGCCAACCTTTGCCAGCATAAAAAAATTGCTTTGCTAATGGGTAGTAAAAGTCCAAATTCTTCGCTACATAATTTTTTTCATCATCGTTATTTAGGCGAAGATGCTGCAAAAAATTTAACTAGGGAAATTTTTGAAATGTTAGGTGAAGAATAAACCAAGTGTAACTTTTCTACCACAAGAGCATTAGCACTAGTTAAAGCTTAATGATATGAAGCATCCGAGTAAAAGTTATCAAAGTAAAGTTGGATTGACCATAGGATGAACGAAGATGGTTGTAGGGAGACAAAAAAAAAATGTTTTAACTGAAATTCTAAACCCTAGATTGGATCTTTAAGGTACTGTAATTTTAAAAGAGGGTTCCTTGCTTCATACTTCGGGCCTGTCATTTTAAGTGTGTAAGTAGCCATAATCCGGTAATATCGCGCTATCGGTATATTACCAAGCACTAAGGATAGTAATATGGCTATTACAGATGAGATGTTAGATGAAATGATAGGAAC
>JACCWN010000035.1 GCA_013697625.1 Legionella sp. | reverse complement strand
TCTTTGCTGTTGCTGCTGTTGTTGTTGTCTTTGCTGTTGCTGCTGTTGCTGCTGTTGCTGCTGTTGTTGTTGCCTTTGCTGTTGCTGCTGCTGTTGTTGGGATCTTTGTTGTTGCTGTTGATGGGTTTTTTGCTGAATTTGTTGAGTAATAACAGATTCTTTATTATTCTTTTGCACCTGAATTCGTACACACTGTTTGACATGCTGCTCGTTTGGTTTAATATGATCTTGCCTTTGTGGTTGAGCCTGCTTATGAACTATTGGTTTCAACTGACTTTGCGTTTGTTGTTTTAGAGGATTTTGGTTAGATAATTGTTGTTTTCTCTGAAGCTCTTGTTGTAATTGAATTCCTTGATTTATAGCTACTTGTTGCCTTTTCTGGAAAGTGCTATTTTGCTGTTCTGTTAATTTTTCCAAGCGATTGTTAGACATTGACGGCTTAGGTGTCTTAATTTGAACTCGTTGTTGATTCATATTAACAAGTTGTTTTGACGCTTTTAAAGGCGAAAAAAAAGAGGGTGTATAAGTCCGCTCTTCATTTTTTGAGGAGTCATTATATTGGTATTTCGTAATAAGATCTTTAAAAGTTGGTCTTGGACCCTGCCCAGTGGATTTGTCCTGTTGATCATTTACAGTTTCCGGAACTTGAGAAAAACCAGGTTTATCATAGCAGGTCGTATATAAGCTCATGCTTTCTTTAAAAGTCAGCCTGGGTGACGTATCTGTCTGTTGAGAAAAACCAGGTGTATCATAGCAGGTCGTATATAAGCTCATGCTTTCTTTAAAAGTCAGCCTGGGTGAAGTATCTGTCTGTTGAGAAAAACCAGGTTTATCATAGCAGGTCGTATATAAGCTCATGCTTTCCTTAAAAGTCAGCCTGGGTGTGGTATCAGGCTGTCTAGAGAATCCCTCTTGATAGGTAGTGTATTTATTCATATGATCTTTGAAGGTTAACTTAGGTTCAGTTTTAGCTTCTTGAGCAGTTGTTGTATCGATTTGTTGAGAATCCGTATCCTTATAGGTGGAATGTTGAGAAGACTTGTGATCTTTAAAAGAAGGTCTATTATCCGATGCTGGTGTTTTGGTATTTATTCCTCTGTTATTATTGGGTCTAAAGTTAGATTCAATCTTGGCTTCACTACCAGCCTTATAACTATAAACAAACTGTGGATCTTTAATTGGAGTGGTGTAAGATTCTTTGGTCCGCCCTGTGTTTTTCTTGGGATTAACTAATAGCTCTTCTTGATGTGACCCTGAGGTTTTGGAAACTGGATATGGAAAGGGTGGAGCAGTTTTTCGAACTTGAATAATATCGTGAACCGTATTTTGTTTTTTATTTTTTATATTTAAATCTACCCCTCTGGCCTGGAATTTTTGAAGAATCAGATGCCGATTGTTATCTGCAGCTATGTGTGCTGGGGTATTGCCGTTATGATCTTGTTTGTGCAACATATTGTGTAGTTCAGTACCACAGTTTAACTTAATTGCATCAATTAAAGGTGGGTAACCATTTTTAGCTGCAATATGGAGTAATGTAGTGAGTTTCTCGTTCCTTCCTATCATGTAATCTTGAGTTAATATTGCCTGGCGTTCCATAGGTGTGCAAATTACTTCAGCACGGTTTAAAAGCTGCTCAAATTGGTCATAGCGATTGGCGCTTACGGCGATTTGAAAAAAATATGGAAGCTCTTCATGGCTTAATTCTTGTATATTGATTTTTCTGGAAATTGGAGGGTAGTCTTTATCAGCAGGAGCTCCTGCTGATACTGCCCATTCATGATAACCACCTCGTTCGTTATAATCAGGATGGATCGTTTTCCAAAAAGGGCTATTTTTTAATTTCGTATGTTGATTTTTTGGTACCAGACGCATTACTCCTAAACGTCCATTTGCAGTGGAACTGGAACAATGCTCCCAGGTAAGCATATCTTCCCCTGGGGCCTGAGTTTTTGCTTGATGAATTAAATTAACCAGTTTTTCATTGCTTATATCCGGGTGAAACTGAATTTTTTCTTCATCGAGAGCCTTTATTTGAACTAAAAGTTGTTCATTACAAATTTTGTTGTGTTGTTCTCGAGACAGTCCAAAATCTTTTTCTTTTAGTTGGACTTCAAAATAACAACTATAAGCCGTTTTTTTATTGTTCTGATTACAGATATCCTCATACTCTATATTATTTTCTGATTTAATCCCCAACATATAAAGCTCCAAGAAGCTCGTCAAAAGAATCTAATACCTTAAATGATTCTGGTTCAGGTCTTTCTTCATAAGCTAAAAACCAAACTTCAGGAATATTATCAATCCACTTCATAAAATAAATTTGTTGTTCACCATCATCAGCAAAAGGAAGCGTATTAGGCCCCATATATTCAGAATAATTTTCAATGAGCCATCGAATGTCGGCTGGTGTTATTTTATCTTCTCCAAGGTGGTAAAATTTATGTAGTTTCCATTCGAGTGGAACACCAGTGGGTTTATCTATGACGTCAAAATACTTTGCTTCAGGCTCTCCGGCGTTGTAATTCCTGAGAATAGTTTTATAGTTTTCAGGTAAAGGATGACCACAGTGTTGCTCAAGCGCTGCTATTTGTTCATCGGTTATTGCAGTTTTATACCCAGCTGGATAACTGGGCTTCATACCAATTTTGCTAAAATCAAACATATTTACTCCTTTTAAAACACAATTATATAAACTACCTGCACACATTTACCTCATTCCATGACTTTATTCTTATATTGCATCATTTCAAAATACCTTTAAAAAAATCAGCAGTTCATCATATTTTTTTCGAGTGCTATCCTGTTTGCTGTATATCCATCAACCCCTTCAACTAGGAGTTTTTTAAGTCTCGCACTTTAGGAAAAGTGCTTTGGATTAGAAGAATTAATTTATTAGCATATTCTGGGTTATCCATTACACCTTACCAAAAGTTTCATGTTGTGTTTATTTAGATATTCTCAGGTGAAGAATCCCAAACTCTCTGGGGTCTTTTCTTCACTATCAATCTCTCCGTTATAGCTTCTAGAATCATCTTCAGAATCGGTTAAACTATAATCTTCCGTAGGCTGACTTACTTGTAAAAGTAAGGACTTTATTAAGTTATTATTGACCAGTTCGAAGACACCCCTTCCATCTTCACAGGTTATTTCTAAATTCGGATTAAGGGTCAACAAATATCGAATAACTTTTATAAAACCTAACTCAACGGCGATTAATAAAGGTGTGTAGCCTTTGTTCCCCTGAAAATCAATAATATTGTTATCTGTTATTAATAATGCCTTCATCGCAGAGAGGTTACCTTCCATAGTAGCAAGTAGTAATTCATAGCCTTTAAGGATCTGACAGATTTGAGAATTACGTGATACTAAAGATCTTGCAGTTTTATTATGTCTATTTTTTAATAATGGGTTGGCACCACTAGTCAGTAAATATTCTGCTATACGATCATTTTGCATATCCAAAGCAAACATTAAAGCAGTATATCCTTTATCATTTTGATAATTAATCTCTGCGCCTACCTTGACATCAAAACCACAAACATAATCAAGTAGTAAACTTGATATGAGGATGTTTCTCACCAATTACCATGTATGCAGTCCAAAAATATTTATCTTCAGTTGAACTTCTACCAGGTAAATGAATGGGGTGTTCTTTTGTCGGCCGCTTTTTTCGAGTTTAATGTCACCACGTGCAATAGCCAGAATATTGCACCCGATCGGATGGATCTTTCGGTAAACATATAGGTCTAGGTCCAAATCCAATATAAAATTTATTACTCTCTAGCTCTAGCATATTCTTTTCCTTTTATTTACTACTACAAACAAGTAATATCATTTCTCATGTAACAGAAACTATCTCTTTGGGATAATCGATTTTTTACAGAAACTTATCAAGGGAATAAACCGCCACCCTATAAGCAGGTGAGCGCCATTAGAAATTCGCTCCACTAGTACCATATATAGTCGCGGGCATGAAACTACTATACGCAAAGTCATCTGTATTTCTCGAGTAAGCTGTCTTGCATCCAATAAGTCTATTAGCAGTAATTCATCCACATACTGCCGGAGAATCAGCTAATCTGTTGGGAAGATACCAAACAATGATCAAAATAATTCATTTAAAGTACTTCCGGTAGTACTCTTCTGATTCCAAAGGCCGTGGCTAGTTTTTCAGGTATGGAGAAAGGCTTAATATATTTATCAAACAGAAAATTAACGTAGCCTATCGCATAAATACCATTAGCTAAAATATTGGCATTCCCGCTATCAATAGGGCTAGGTCCCTTACGGAAAAATGCAGCGATACCTATAAACGAAAGTTGTGAATATTCTTCATTTAGAGATTTTTGGCAAAAAGGTTCAATAATACTGGTGATTTGATTATAATACGGCTTCATTGCTTCTGAAACAGAAAGAGAGGCATTGGATTTTGTCATAAAAATAATAAGTTTGGTTCAAATTAAACGTAAGGATACATCAAATATAAGTATTTGTCTTTTAGGATGGACAACTAAAGTATCTAAAGTGCACTAACGATTGTCAAAACGCGCCAATTTCTCTAAGTCTTGTTCTAGTAAACCAACAATAAAATCGTTCAAACTTTGATGCTTTAATTTTGCATAATGCCGCAAACTTTTGTGTAATCCTGGGCTAACACGCAGACTGAATCTACCAGAACAAGGCAATGATGGTTCAATATTTTCTTGTTGGCAGGTAGAAAAATAGATATCTAACACATCATGATAAGCTGATTTTGCTTCTCCAACAGTTTTTCCATGAAAAGAAATGGTATCGGCAGTATTTATAACTCGCCCAACGATAATATCATCATCTATATCCAATGTGAGTTCCGCTAAATATCCTTTATATTCAATAATACTATTCAAGCTCATGGCATAATCCCCATATCAATTAAAAATTTTCTTAAATCATCTACTTGATATCGCTTTGCTTCTTTTTGCGGATGTGGTCTGTGAAATGGAAAAACTTTATTAAATTTTCGTTAAATTGACTTCCTTAAATGTAATGGTGAAACCATGACTCTCTTGCCAGGTAGGATTGAATTTTGCGCAATATATGTGTATTATTGAAGCTCTATAGATAAAGTCACCATGTAGATAGTAGAAAACCTAAAGTTACTATCCTGTCTTTGTTAATATGGCGATTGTATGGCAAAAAAATTACTCTTTACCTTTGATGTGGCAACAGTTTCTAAAGTCTTAAATCATGAAATCCCGAATCTTTTTATAGATTCTATCTCAATTATTGAGAC
>JACCWN010000038.1 GCA_013697625.1 Legionella sp. | reverse complement strand
TATTTTTTTATAAAAAAATATTTTGACACCACGGAGTGAGTATGAGAGATTAGGCGTGTAGTTTGATTTATTCAGATCGTAAAGAAATTTTCCCCGCGCTACTTACACACTTTAAATGACACCGCCTAATATCTTCTAAAAGGTCGCGGGATTAAAGCGCCGTTTGTGATAAAAAGGTACCGGCCTGTTGTAAAAGGTGGTCTGCTTTTGATCAAAATAATCCATCGGCTCAAAGCCAATAAAAGATTAACCAATCTTTTGATATTGATAGCGGTCGCAGCCATGTATGCTTGTATTTGTGCATTATCAATCCCCCGATATTTTGCTTTCAAAAGGCAGTGATAATTTTTTAATTCATTCATTACGCCTTCAATTTTCCATAATCTTTCCCGTAATTTTTGTTTAAATTCTTCTGTTGCCATTTGAGTGTTAACTTTTCTAAATAAATCTGCATGTTACATGTCTCGCAATGCCTCTGACCTCCCTATTTTTCATCTGTGGAACTTTGCAACTAATTTTATTAGGACAATCTCGGCAATCACTGCCACGGGTACGATAGGTAATATATCCAAAAGAATTTACTTTACTACTCATATTTCGCACCACGGAACAGATTATTTTCAATTAACCTGACTTGATAAATTTAACGACACCTAGGTAAATATTTCATTTCCATGCCCCATATTCTCCAATAGTTTAGGATCGCTGGCTAAAGTAATGCTGTAGCTTGCTCTTGCTTCAATTTAGCAACATCTTCGTCTGGCACGGTAGATACTACATTAAGATGCAAGTTGTTTTTAGTTCCAAAAACTTCATAATCGAGAATAAACCTATTTATCTTTGGATAGAGTAGCTGCTTTCTTTCAATAATCTCATTAATAATATCCAATGTGTCTTGTTGATGAATGGGGTCATCTATTGTCTCGAAGTAAGCATCAAAAAGTTTTTGAGTTTTTTCCAACCCAGCAACGGCAATGTTCCTGCAATACAAGTAATTGTAATAGCCGCTTTTTGTTGCTCCTTAGTATGTGCAACTTCAAGTAAAAAATCGGCCAATTCCAAAATGACTGCTGACATTTTTATCCCATGCAATTCGCCCTGCACAATAGAACATTTGTCTCCCATTCTCTTTTGAATGCGATTGCGAAAACGTTCAGTATTTTGTAATTGGATAGCTTTACTCTGTCTTATATTGCTTAGCGCAAGAGTGGCATCTTGTGAGCAAATTACAAAAAGCTTGCATACGGCTTGCGCCTCCCTCTAATATCTTTTTATCCGAAGCATTACCACTATGTGCTTCCATCCAAATTGGAAAATTAGACCCTGTCGTTGCAAGGTTCAAAACCATTTGTTTTAAATCAGGCCGATGCGCCTTGGAATGTCCATGGGTAATCTTAAATGAATTTAAAGCCTCTTCACCTTCTGTTTCAGCAGACTCGACAAGGCGCGCTAAATTCCGGGATGACGGTCATTCAAAATTGTTCCTTGCCACTTCTAATAATGGTACCTTATTGCTATTACTACTCCATACTAGACGCATACTCACCCATAGCAGCAAAGCTGTTTAATTGTGCCCGTTTTAATAAAGCCTCTTGCGCTTTCTTTGTGTTAGATTCCTTTCCGGCCCAGGCGCTTAAACAATCTTCCTGTAGAGCACGACCATAGGAGAAACTTAAAAGCCAAGGTTGTTGCTGCTCTAAGTTATTCATTGCATTTAAATTAGCTGTAGCCTGCTGAGGTGTTTGGCCACCGGACAGGAAGTTGATGCTTGGAACTGAGGCTGGCACATTATTTCTAAAAACGTGAATTGTATAGTCAGATACAAGCTCAGGTTCGCTAAATGGCTTTACTTGATTACCGCAAGTGATCATGCTTGGTTTTAAAATAATATGCTCTAATTCAACTTGATGATTAAATAAGGCATGAAATAATTCATGAAGCACTATCTCACTGACCTCAGCACAATGTTCAATGCTATGATGTCCATCCATTAACACCTCTGGCTCAACGATGGGTACAATGCCTACCGATTGACAGGCTGCGGCATAACGGGCTAAATTTTCAGCACCTGTTTTCATCGCAGTAAAACTAGGGGTAGTGTCTGAGATCGAATACACATTACGCCATTTAGCAAATTTAGCCCCAAGACTTTTAAAATGGGTCAAGCGCTCAACCAAACCGTCCAAGCCTTGGGTCACTTTTTCGTGATCCGTGTTGGTCAATTCTACCAAGCCATGGTCTATTTTTATACCTGGAAGAATACCTTGCTTCGCAAATAAACTGGGTATGGTCTGTCCATTAGAATCAGTCTGGGTAAATGTTTCTTCGAACAATATTACACCGTTGATGTATTGCGCCAGCCCAGGGGTGGTTGCCAATAACAATCGATATGCTTTTCGGTTCTCTTCAGTGTTTTGGACCTTGATATTATCAAAACGTTTGCCAATGGTGCCATTGCTCTCATCAGCAGCTAAAATACCCTTGCCTTTTTGCAACATGATGTCCATTGTGTTTGATAGTTCGTCATAGATGCTTGAGATTTCTTCATAGTTCATAATCTAACTTCCTCGCAGATAATTTTAATTTAATTTGATATGTATTTTTCACGAATTACTTGTTGCGTAGTAAACCCCAAGGTTTTTAATTGTTCAAAAGCATCATCTATCATACTTGGGTTGCCACACAAATATACAACATCTTCTTCAGGTTTTAGTTCCAACTTATTAAAAGCCAGCTGCACATAACCACTATATTCATCGTCCTTCAATTGGTTGACAGGTTCGCGGCTTAAATAAGGATAAAAGCTGACTTGAGGATATTGTTGGATAAAATTTAAGAAATCAGCCTTGTAGAGCACTTCTTCGCTTTTTTGCACACCTTGCAAAATCACTGCGGTTAAATTCGTATTTTGTTGGAGTCGATGACCTAATTCGCCTAACATAGCTCGAAAGGGTGTGATTCCAGTACTGGTAGCAACGAAAATATATCGTTTGGGCGTATTTTCTTTTAGAACCAGTCGGCCATAAGGTCCATTTATTTGAAGGCTATCTCCTGGCTTTAAATTAAATAATAACTTTGTTCCTGGGCCATCATCTACATATCCGGCTGCAATTTCAATTCGATTGTCTTGTTTTGGCTCATTTGCAATACTATAACTGCGTCTTAAAGGCTTTCCATCAATCGTAAAATGAATGGTAATGAACTGGCCTGGTTTGAATTGAAAGACAGATTCTGTATCGCAAGTTAAAATAAAATGTTTAACTTTAGGTGATATCATAAAAGATTTAATCAAAGTGACCGGAAAAGTTATAATTTGCATGATGCGTATCAGGTTTTATAATAATCTGATTAATATAGGGGAAAAATCAGGCATTGCAAGTGATATGACGATATAATTAAGCTATGAATATTGATCTAGTTCAAATGCTCGCAAATTTAAGCTTATCCTTGAACCCCATACAGCATTTTATTTCTGGGGGAGCATATGTTTTGGGGATTGTTTTTCTTGTTAGCGCTATAACAAAAATAAAAAAATTATCCGGTTCAGGCCATGAAAGCTCCTATGGAGCCCTGATATTCTTTATGGTAGGGGTGGCTTTGTTGTTTTTGCCTACAGCTTTAAGCCTGATGGCAAACACAGCCTTTGGTACGGACAATGTTTTAACCTATGCGCCATTAGATAAAAACAACGTTTATAGCGTTGTTGGCTTGTTGGTCCGTACTGCAGGTCTGTTGTGGTTTGTAAGAGGGTGTATTTTACTCACCCATACGAGTCAACCAGGTGCCAAACTTGGTTCTAAAGCCATGGCTTTTATAGTAGCTGGGTTATTTGCTATGAACCTAAATTCCACAATTGCAATGCTCAATACCATCATGCAGGCTTTGATCAAAATGACAATGTATGTCAAACCTAGCTAAAGATGTATTAATATTTAATTATCAGGGTGAATATTTATTATGCTTATGGTATAAGTTAGTTGAGATTTAATAAGTTGGAGAGATCATTATGACTAAGAGTTTAATTTTTATAAAAAATGCCTTTGGCTATGGTATCTTGAGCATGGGTTTACTACTGGGCATTTCAACCCAGGTAGCCTATGCAGGACCTGTGGTGGGCTACGGCGATGGTTATAGCCACAATCAACATGGTTATCATGGCGGCGGATATGAATATTACGGAAGAGGGTACCACCATTATAGATATCGTCCCAATGTAATCATCAATGTACCTGGTATCCCATATTATATACCACATTGTCGGGATATCAGGATTTGCAATTATTACGGAGATTGTTGGATAGAAAATACCTGTAATTAAGCGACCGCATGCACCTTTCAAATATCATTCGTAATTGCTGCGCTCTCTAATTGTCTAGGGGCGCGGCCATATATTCACAGCACGGTGTATATTAAATTTTAAACTTCATAGAAATATAATCTTATTCTAATATTCAATCCTCAGCATTTTTTTGGTAAATTTAAAAATCATTATGCTTGATATATAAACTTATATTCTTATATACTGCACAACTATTTGTTTTAAGGAGAATTTTTTGCGTGATTCTATAGATACTTCAATCAGCGCCTTTCAAGAACAGCCCAACCAAATGGTAATTTCTTGGGATGGGCTTTCCCACGACACTCTACCAGTAAGTGATCATAGAGCTTTGGTTTATGATGTCATTTTGGCTGATAACCAACTAATGAGGGTACTGACATGGAATATCATGCAGCTTGGGGTCCCTTGCCTTGCCTTCCCCTCTCGGGTTGGAGCACCTTTTTATAAAATAGATGTGAAAGCTATTCAAAAAGAAATTATTGCTAAAAAGCTTAAGCAGTGTATCAATCTTGAAAATGCACCTAAAATCATAGCCTTACAAGATGTGAGTCATTCAAATCAAAAAGATTTAGATACAGTCTCCATCATTCTCAAAGCATTAAACCAAGCCCAGAAGGGCCATTGGGTCAGTGTTAGGAATAGAGGTCTGGTCACTTTATATGATTCATCAATATTAGAATATCGTCCGACTAAATACAAATCACCTTCTGTTGCACCTGCCGAGGATGAATCTCTCCTGACACCTTTTGTTATGAAGTCAGACACCACCTGTTGCCTCAATTTTGTTAACATTAATCGTGCCAGTAGAGATAAATCAGCGCGCGCTGTGAATGATTTCGCGGACTTTTTATTGGAAGTAGATAACTATGCCCCAGAGTCTCATACCATAGTTGTTGGGGATGCAGACCAACATATACCAGTCACGAACCATTCTGAAACTCCCTTTTATAACCCCACGGCTGCTCGAAACCCTAATTTTCGTTTCATTCAATACCATAAGGAAAACAAGCTTCAAGTGCATGTGCCTCATACTGTAGCGGTTTGTATGACTCGTCTTCGAGGGAGAACAAATTATGAGGTTGCAAGACCGAGTTTTCTTATTGGACAGACACAAAACCAGTTCGCTTTACAGGTTATATCTCTATCTCCTCAAGACATGCAAATACATTCAAAAGATGCTTTGAAAGCGACAATAAAGGCCTATAGTGAAGAGTTAAGATTAAAATTCGCGGGCATTGAAGCCCAGGACTTGAAAAAATCTTGGGCCAATGATATTACTGCACTCACTTTTTTTTCAAAGCTTGAAGAAGCTTTACAGAATGAGAACTTACTGCTAGATTTAATCCATTCTGGACAAATTGTAAGCACTGAAACGGTGCTCTCCCCAATGATGCGAAACACCAGTTTGTTTGTCCCCAAAGGACAAACATTAGATGAGATGGATGTAACCTTTGCACTTAAGAAAAAACGTGTAAAGGAAGAAAGGAAACAGGATGCAGTAACAGAAGAAAAGAAGGATGATGTTGTAAACGTGTATGCTGAGAGTGATGACTTAAACAATCAATTTTTAATACTAAACAGTTCAGCTCCACTAGAAGGGATGGAACAATACGATATAAAAGAAGAGGGGCCCCTTGATTATAAATATGTAATAAGCAATAGCGATAAGAAAGCCATGTCCTATTTTGTGCCCTATTATCCTGGAACATTAGAAAAAGTTGAGCATGCACGTATTAACCTAGCTAAGCTATTTAAAAAAATCAAAACAAAATCTGGGGAGACTCACCCATCACTAGAAGTACTTGAGCAATCTATTGAAGAATATGTGTCTATAATAAGTACCTTTATAAAAAAACTACCCGCCGCTAAAATTAAGGAATTTGCCCAATTTGAGAAAGCCATACTTAAACAAGAAGGTCTGATTCTCAAACAAGCACTGCCTCTCTTACACCAAAATGAATCTAAATTTACAGACCTTTACCGTGCTGTTAGGATATTCTTAAAATCACTTCGGGTTTATTTACATAATCCATTAAATGCTATGGTTGCCGGTGCTGCCATTGGGGCAGCTACAGGTGCCCTATTAGGAGCAGGCATAGGAGCATCAGCAGGCACTATGACAGTTCCCATAATAGGAACTGGTGTTGGTGCTGTTGGATGTGCTGGAGTGGCAGCAGCAACCGGGGCGATAGTAGGTGCAAGCGGAGGTTTTTTTGCAGGGTTAAGGAAAGTACCTCGTTTATCGGACTGCAAAGAAGAGGTAACTAGACAGTTATTAAAAAATGATTTACAAGAACATACATTTTTAAATCGTTTCTTTTTGAATCCTCATGACTTCAAACCTATAGAAAGTAACTATTCTGGGTCAGAATTAAAGCTTGATATTTAAAAATAACAAATCAAATTTTATTGTTTTTTATAATTGGCTACTGTTTTAATGCCACGTGGTGCCATCTAAAACCTGGGATATCATTGATTCATGTTAAAACAGTAGAATTTAATAAAATTGTACATATATTCCGTCTTTATATTGACAATTTCTCACTCATTGTGCATGATCATCCTCTTTTGAGAATTGTGGAGATTTTTAAGTGGCAAATATTAAGTCAGCGATCAAACGCGCACGTCAAAACATTACCCTTAGGCAGCACAATACCAGTGCGCGGTCTATGTTTCGTACCTATGTTAAAAATGTTATTAAAGCTGTTGAATCTGGCGATCAAGAAGCTGCTAAAGCTGCTTATTCAAAAGCACAACCTATCATTGATAAGGCCTCTCAAAAAGGTTTGATTCATAAAAACAAAGCTGCACGCATAAAAAGCCGTTTGGTTGCCCGTGTTAAAGCCATGGCTGCCTAAGTTAAGTAAAACATACACTCACTTTTATTTGGTGGGCAATGCTTGATTTGCTCACCAGTGTATGAAAAATTCGCGCCAGGTGGCAATCTGCTTTCTCCTTGTGTGGTAGGAGAATCTTATCCTAGTAAAAATTCTATTTCCAGGTAAAATGTCATTCCAAACAAGCTGTTACTCAATTCAGCTATTTTATTGGAGTTTTTCAATACATGACACTTTCCTCTGTCTATAAAGATAATTCAAAGCTTCAAGCGCCCAGGCTATTATTGCCCTGGGTAGTATGGGGCCTAGGCTGCATTTTTTATTTTTATGAATTTTTATTACAAGTATCCCCTGGTGTGATGGGTGCTGAATTGATGCGTGATTTCACAATCACCAGTCATACGCTTGGGATTTTATCAGGCATTTATTACTATTCGTATTCACCTATGCAATTACCCTGTGGCATTCTGATGGATAAATTTGGGCCGCACCGGGTGCTTACCCTTGCGACTACGATCTGTGCAGTCAGCACCATTGCTTTTGGTATGACGGACAATTTGCTTATGGCCTGTTTTACTCGATTGATGATAGGATTTGGCTCAGCCTTCGCCGTGGTTGGGACTATGAAACTTGCGGCCAACTGGTTCCCCCCAGATCGTTTTGTATTGCTCACGGGCCTTATGGTGACCATAGGCATGTTAGGGGCAATCGGTGGTGAAGCGCCCTTGGCCTTGTTGGTTGATCATCTTGGTTGGCGTCTGAGTATGAAACTGTTGGGTTTAGTCGGGCTTGTCATTGCCGTTTTAATATTGATCATAGCCAGAGACTATCCCCCATCCATTTCTAAAGAGGCCAAAAACCAGGCAATGGAGTCTCATGAACCCATATTGAAAAGTTTAGCCACCTTATTAAGAAATAAACAATTGTGGCTCATCGCAGTGTATGGTGGCTTCATGTATATGTCCACTCCAGTGTTTTGTGGGTTGTGGGGCGTGCCTTTTTTAATGCATAAAATGCACATTGGCAAGTCTACTGCTGCCAATTATGTATCTTTGGTCTTTGTTGGTTGGGCCATTGCAAGTCCATTATGGGGACTTTATTCAAATCGTATAGGTCTTAGAAAACCTCCTATGATGATTGGATCTATTTGTACTTTGGTAATCTCACTTTTATTTATATATGCACCCATTAAATCAAGCCTTCTTATGCAACTATTAATGCTCAGCTTTGGTTTGTTTTCTGCAGGATTTTTATGTGCCTTTTCCGTAGCCAAAGAATTATGCAATAGTAACTATGTAGCCACTGGTTTAGGGTTTATGAATATGCTCAATATGGTTGGCATAGCGCTGGCCCAACCTTTCATTGGCTATATTTTGGATACTTTTTGGACAGGTGAGCTTATGAACAACGTACGCGTCTATCCTTTGAAAGCTTACTATATTGGGTTGGCAGTGTTACCTGCTGGAATATTTTTATCTATTTTAATTCTTCTAAAAGTTAAAGAAACTTATTGTAAGCCCCTAGATTCATTTGCCAATTAGCTCCTTGCCATCTTCATTTTTGATATGAATAAAAATGAAACATGCAAGCAAGGTTAAAATGGTCAAGGAAATGAAGGTGTAGTGAAAAGTTTTTAAATTTAATACTCTATAACTTGTAAGTTCATAAGAATAAAAAGTCACCAAAATAGCAGATATAGCCACGCCGAAACTCAGTCCTAATTGTTGAATAGTACTCATAATACTGGTTGCGGCACTCATGTCTTCAACATCTACATTGGCATAAGCTAAAGAATTCATTCCTGTGTATTGAATTGCGATGATGAAACCATAAAAATAGGTCAAAAACCCAATCCAAACCATAGATGATTGTTGAGTGATGGTAGCAAAAGATAAAAGTGAGATCCCCGTTAAAATCGTGTTTATGGTGAGTAGTATTCTATACCCTAATAACCGCAACAAATGCAATGCCAAAGGTTTTGCAGTAATAACACCTAGGGCTATAGGTGTTATTAATAGCCCGGATAATTGAGCTGAATAGCCTAAAATAATTTGTAACATCAAAGGAACCAAAAAGGGCAGACCCCCAAAACTTAATCGAGTCAGTACATTTCCCATAACTCCGATTTGGAATGTCCTAATATATAAAAGGTGTGCTTTGATGATTGGATATTTTTTATTTTTAGAGTGTAATAAATATCCTACTAGCAATAAGACTGCAATAACAAAGGCTATAACAGCCTGAGTTAGCCCAATTTCTGACTCACTGACAATGGATAAGCTATAAGTTAGTGTAGCAAGGCCGGTCCCAAAAAGTACGAAGCCTATTTTATCTAAAGGAGGCACAGGTATTTTTGGCATAGGAGGAAGTACTCTGATTGCTAAGGTAATGGCCACCAGCCCTATAGGCACATTGACCCAAAAAATCCATGGCCAAGAAAGGTTGTGAATTATCAAACCACCAAGCAATGGCCCAATCATCATCCCAAAGGATTGAATAATGACCATTATCCCCATTTTAGAAACCAATTGATGACGCTCATATGCCCTTAATATGACCAGTCGACCAACAGGGATTGTTAAAGAACCACCTATACCCTGAAAAATTCTCGAGACTATAAGCTCGTTTAAGCTATGTGTGTACCCACACCAAAGCGAGCTTAGGGTAAAAAGGGCGATAGCAGAAATAAACACTTTTTTGATTCCGAATTTATCAGCTATCCAGCCGCTGATAGGAATAAAAATGGCCAAACTCAACAAGTATGAAATAAGCGCGAGCTTTAAATCAATCGGGTGCTCGTTAAAACTCTTAGACATGGCGGGGATTGCTGTATTGAGGATGGTAGCGTCTACGGATTCCATCAAGGTAGCAAAAGATACAATGATTAAAGTTTTGTTCTCTTTAATCATGCAACACGCCTCATTAAATACAGCCCCAATAATGCGAATACTATGGTAGGAGCAAAGGCTGCTATTGCAGGCGGCCATTGATATACCAAACTTATGGGCCCTAAGAAACTATTTACTATATAAAATCCAAATCCCACTGCAGCGCCTACTAATAATTTAGAACCCATCGTTGACGACCGCAAAGGACCAAATATAAAGGGAATAGACAATAACATCATCACCATGGTGGTGAATGGCTGAGCAATACGTTGTAAAAACGAGAGTTGGTACATGTGTGCATTTTGTTGGGTGCGTTTTTGTTCACGTAGGTATTGGTTCAATTGATGTAAAGTCATTGAACCTGGTTCAATACTGCTGATTTTTAATATGTTTGGTCTCACAGCTACATCCCAAGGGGCAGATGAAAGTTGACTTACTTTGGTTGAATCAGGGGCAAACTCGGTCTCTTTGATACCATAAGCAATCCATTGACCGTTCACAGTTTTGATTTCTTGGATGTGCTTTGCCAATTTTAATTGTTGATTATCATCAAACCGAAATTGATACACATCTTGTAATACCATGTTTGGGAGAATGGTTCCAATTAAAATAAAATCATGCTGATAATGTAGCCAAATGCCTTGGGAAGTACGCATGCTTTGGCCTCCAGTGAGTGCACTCACTTTATAATCCTTGGCATAATGAGTCAGAAAAGGCACCAAAGTCTCTCCTAATACCGTGACTAACAAGATAACTATAAGAGAAGCTTTTAATACAGAGCCTGCAATTTGTCCTATAGACATACCTGCAGCCCGCATAACTATCAATTCACTGTTATTGGCCAATACCCCTAAGCCTACCAAACAACCCAATAGACTTGCCATTGGGAAGAACAAATAGACTTGATAAGGCAGGCCCAATAAAACAAAGAGAGCCGCTTGACGTATTCCAAAATCAAGGCGACCTAGATCACCCAACTGATTGACAAATAGTATAAAAATTTGCAAGCCAGTTAACATCAGCGTAATTAAGCCAATGGCATTTAATACATTTTTTGCAATATACCTATCTAATATTTTCATTTATTTATGATAACTTTACTTGAGAACGCCATATTAGAAATAACCCCAGCAGTAAGGCTACCACGTGTAACCACCACATTCCAATCCACACTGGAATTTTACCAGAGCTCACTGCATCTCGAGCAACGAACATACCATTGGCATATAAAATAAAAATAATGATGGCCGGTAATAATTTAGCATATTTTCCCGAACGGGAATTGATGCGACTGAGAGGAACGGCTATCAAGGTCAAGGTAAGTACCATGATGGGTATAGATAAGCGCCACTGTAATTCCGCCGCTTTTTTGGTGTCGGGGTTATTTAAAGGCCACAAACTGCGGGTGGGTCGGGTCCGAATGTCATCGTCTATAAACACATTGGGATGGGGTAACCGTGCCTTATATTGAGCAAAACCTGCAACTTGGTAATCAGCTTGGCCGGGTACACCTTGATACACATGCCCTTTGCTTAAAACCAAATAATCTTCAAGGCTCTTAGAATCAGTTTGTGCAAAGGCATTTTTTGCGCTTAGCACATCCCAGGATAACTTACCTCCACCCGAAGTTCTTTGTGCTAAAAAGATATGCTGTGCTTTGGTGTGATCGCGACTCATAGTTTGTACAAAAAAGACCTTATTATCAAAGTTGTGGAATCGTCCTGGAATGATTGTTTGAATAAGCGTTTGTATGCCTGCCGTACGCAATAACTTAGCTCTTTCAATAGATATTAAAGGACTACCCCAAATGATTACAGCAGCTACAATCATGGCCACAAAACTTGCCATGATTGTGCTGTGCTTTAATAATTGTCTAGGACCATATCCGCAAGCACGTAACACCGTCATTTCATTTTCAGCATACATGCGACCATAAGCCAATAAAAGGGACACATAAAATCCCAGAGGCAACAAAAAACCCATCAAATTAGGGACTTCCAACATCATCAATTTTAAGATTATAAACCCAGGAATATTGCCTGAGGCTGCGCGATTTAAATAGCCCACGAACTGATTGCTCATAAATATGAGCAACAATATGAGGGTTAAAGAAATTAATGTTAGGAAGACTTCTTTGGCTAAATAACGAAAAATAATCAATCAAGGCCCCAAATAGGTCATTATTTTTATGATAGGCATCTATGATAATTCATTAGTCACATTAGTAAAACCCACCTTGCAGTATAATCCAATATGACCAAGCATTTAATTGTTCTCACAGCAGAGTAGACTCTAGCAGCGAACAAAAGTGCTAGGGATCTCATAACAAATGAAATTGTATGGTTTTGACGCATAGATTACATAAGCGAACAACAGGCTGGATTAACTTTGACCTTTGAATCACCACCCACAGTCGCCTTATTAAAAAAACTAGAATCACTGTGTGCCAGAGATGGGTTTAATTTCGAAACTTGACTGGCTGTGTTTGCACGCTTTAAATCCTGGGCGTTTTCATAATCTATGGTTACTTTAAGGATCATTGCAATTTGTATATAAGCGTACAGCTTATCATCAGTTTTTATTGCCAGCGCTGACCCTAGTAAAGGCTCCCAATTAAATTGATACATGAATATACTGATATTTGGAGGCAGGGTTTTGACCAAGGTTGGATCATTATAGGCCTGTAAAATCATAGACTTAAGATGAGGAATGATAATATCCTTGCGATCATCATCCATATAAACAAATTCAATATCTTCATTGGGATGATTTCTTGCCATATCTTGCAACTGAGCAAGGATGATTTTACCCTTGAGTCTGTCAGAGCTACAGTGTAGCTGTTTTTCCTCAGGATGATTTAATGCTAAATACATGGCACGGGGAAATAATGGGTCACCTTGCTCTACATCTGCCAATAGTAAAGGTCGAAATTTATAATTTTGTTGTTGCGCATACTCATAAAATACCTCAAAACAAGAGCCATTTTCATTTTGGCTAGCATTGTAATCATCTCTGTTTTTTGATTGCCTGAGTGAACCAACATAGAGCTCAACGGAGCGCTCTGAATGGATATGACTTTGCATTGTTTCTTGATAAATGGCACTTGCAAAGGATACGATTTGAGGGACGGCTTTAAATTGATTGGCAAGATCGGCATAGCAACCAATTTTATGGCCGATTGCACTGTGTGCTTTTTCAAATGTACCGGCTTTATTTTTTCGTCCTAACAGGGAAGATGGATTTAAAACAGACCCATTACCATCGTAATCCAGGGAAAAAATAACAACTGTCATGGTGGTCTTCAATACAAATTACATTGACCCAGTATACATGCTCTTTATTAAGTCAGTATTAAGGTCTGAGTATGAAAGGATTCCCGTCCACTTTTAGCGCTAAATCCTGTAAAGGAAATTAAAATTTCAGTTGCTAACAATGTGAATTGACCTAAGCTTGAGTAATAATGAGTATCAAAAAAGTATTCATTAGGTATTCTGTAAGGGTTTAATTAACCACCTCCTTTGCAGGGAAAATCAGCTTAAATCGCACAAAAAGACAATACCATTCAACATCAAAAATCGTCCATTGAAAACCTTCAACACCAACTTCATTTATTTAGAACTGCACGTTTTGGCAGGAAAAGTGAAAAAGACGTGGTCAGTGAGCAATTGGCCCTGCAATTTGATGAAGCAGTTCTTGGCGAAGAAGTAGAGCCAATCAAACCAGAACTTCAAACCCAAACCATAACCTATATTCGAAACAAAAAAAGAACGGGCCGAAAAGCACTGCCTAAATCCCTACCTTATATTGAAAAAGTGTATGATTTAACCCATGAAGAAAAACAATGCCCCTGTGGTTGTGAGTTAAGCCACATTTGTGATGAAGTTACTGAACAACTGGATGTGGTTCCACAAATGACCTTTCGAGTTGTCCATATTCGTAAAAAATACGCTTGCAAGACCTGTGAGCAAAGCATTCGCTTAGCCAAGTTACCCAAACAGCCACTGGATAAGACAATGGCATCAGCAGGTCTCCTAGCTGCCATCATCGATTCTAAGTTTAATCGCCATATGCCGCTTTATCGGCAAGAGGCTATGTTTGGTGAAGCAGGACTTTCAGTAACGCGAGCCACTTTAAGCAATTGGCTGATTCATTCGGCCAAGTTATTAACACCCCTGACCAAACTCATGGAGTCCATAGTCCAAGAGTATGATGTGGCTTATGCCGATGAAACCACGCTTCAAGTCTTAAAAGAAAAAGGACGAACTGCCTCTCAAAAATCCTACATGTGGCTTTTTAGTGGAGGACCTCCTGATAAACGCGTCTTTGTTTATCAGTACCATCAAAGCCGCTCGCATCAAATTCCTTTAAATTTCTTTGCTGACTTTAAAGGCTATATTCATGCCGATTGCTATAAGGCTTATGTGACTTTAGGCACTTTGCCTTCCATTAAACACGTTGCCTGCATGGCACATGCCAGGCGTTATTTTGTAGATGTGGTTAAAAGCATTAAAAAAGAAGGCCTGGCCCATCAAGTGGTCAAGCTTATTGCTAAGCTGTATGAACTTGAGAAAAAACTCAAAGAACAAGAAGCGTCTGTGGATACTATTTTTAAAGAGCGTAACCAATTTGCCAGGCCCATCCTTAATGAATTAAAAACCTTATTGGATGAATCCCAATTGAAGGTGCTTCCCAAA
>JACCWN010000006.1 GCA_013697625.1 Legionella sp. | reverse complement strand
AAAATGAGTTATAATTATGTAATATAGCAAACAATATAACAAGAATAGGCGTGTTATGATCATAACATTTTTCCATGATGGTTATTTTAATAGACAGTATGTTATTTATTAATTCTACTATTGTATTTTTTACACTGCGGCCGGAAATTTCGGCGTTTCCGGGCTAGAACCCCGTGCACAATGTTGTAAAAAATCTAAGGGCTTGCTATTTGGATTTGGTAGGGTATCTCCTACACGAAAAACTACATTAATTAAGTCTCTTCCTGCCTCAATGCGTTTGACCAAGGCACAAATAACATTTCTTTTAGTATTCCAATCAGCGTTATCTAAGCCCGTGGTGATTAATTTAGAGAACTCTTCCATTTTGCCAATTATTAATTTCAACTCAACCTCCATTAAATGCCTATCTTTTTGTTTTTGCATCTGCTCCTCTGCTAAGGCTAATCTTTGTTTTATCGATTTTATCCGTAGCTCAAAGTCTTGTTTTTCTATATGTCCTTCTGCATAAGCATCAATTAAGCGCGAAATCCCTTTTTTCAATTTGCCTATTTGTTGTTCAACAAAACCCTCTTTATCCTCTGTCATATCGGATACTTCAGTTAACCTTCGTTGATGCTCCATTAAAATAATATCAGGATTGCTGAGCAATTTTTTTACTTCATCCCAAACAGCACGCTCTAATAAGTCTCCTTTAACTTGCTTATTAAAACAAACCGCTTCTCCTGCAAAGCGCGCTTTTTCCGAGCCTGAACATCGATAATAAGTGTATTCTGCTGACATACTGCCATTTTTTCTAGGAGTAGCTTTTCTATGGATCCCATAAAAAGCATACTTACAGTCACTACAAACGACTAAGCTTTGGAGTAAATATTTTGCACCCGTTCCTCTTTTGCGAACACGTTTTTTATTTTCTTGCAATTGCTCCTGAGCTGCATCAAATATAGCCGCATCAATTATAGGTGGAACAGGAATATATATCCATTCTTCTTCAGGGACATCATAAGCCGAATAGGTCTGCTTTGACTGTCCGCTTTTACAACGAACAGGGCGTAATCGAGCTCGAATAGGGCCGCAACGCGTCTTACCAAAGGCAGCCATTCCCTTATAGGCTGTGTTGTTCAGTATCTGCGCAATAGTTCTACGACCCCAGTTTTCATTACCAAAGCGCGTCACTTGACCTATAATTTTTAGCTGAATCACAACCTCCCTTAAAGTCTTTTTTTCCCGTACTACCCAGTCAAATATTTTTTTTACATTATCAGCTTCGGCTTCATTAATTTCAAAGATAGCTTCGCCAATATTGTTGGATTTAGAAATATAACGATAACCATAAGGAGCGCAAGTCAACACATTGACGGAGCCTCTTTGTGCTGCATGTAAGCGACCACGGCGGCATCGTTCCAATATTTTTGCCCGTTCATATTCTGAAATCATGCCCTGCATTTGTAAGAGCAACTCACCCTCTGGAGTACGTCCAATTTCATGATTAATAAAAATTAGCTCAACGCCGCTGTGTTTAAATTCATCAATCAATAAGACCTGATAGGCATATTTTCTGGCCAAACGATCAGGGGAAAGTACGTATATTTTGTCTATTAGACCAGATGAAATGTGGTCGCGTAAACGTTCTAAACCAGGCCGGATCAGCGTTGTTCCGCTAAACCCATCATCAATAAATTGCATCTCACAAGAGAGCTTCTCACCATCGGATTGAATGCGCTCTTGTAGAACAGCTATTTGACTGGCAATAGTATTGGTATCTGCTTGTCTTTCAGAAGAAACTCGTGCATATAAGGCTACTTGAGGCATCATTTAGCCTCCCTTTGTTTTAACTGTGGCTCATTAAATGTTGGTGAATCACCAGAAACAGAGGAAGTATTGATCATGCTGGGAGATAAAAAAAGGGCTAGTTTTTCAGCCGCAGAAGAATTAATGCCGCTTATGTTTTCTTCACTAGAAACAGGTTGTTGAACTTGCTGCGGTATCATAAGCTGATTTTCAGATGTACTACGCTGGCGTATAATTCGCTTGAGGCTCGGAACTAACTGTGAGTACGCATCAATTATGTGATTTTTAGCCAATCGATCAAATTCAATCATGCTGCGTACCTCTGGAAACTTTCCCCTGCCCATTACCACACTCTCCTTTGCTCAATACAATAGTATTAATTTCCTGACAGGAGAACAGAGATTGCTGGTGATGGTTAAGGCTTGTAGGAGCTCTTTCAGTGTAGCGACCTGTGACTTCTTCCCGTTTTATTGCTCGGGTGAATTCTAACCATTTTTTTACAACATTGGTATAGGGGCTAGAACCCCGAGATCGAGACGATATGTTTGAAGACTGTCAAGGAATTCATATACTTAATAAGTTATTGGCAAATAAAATGCTGATAGATACATTTCATTTGGAATGTGAGTTGGACACTTTGTTATTAACTCATCAAGAACAAAGATATACAGACGCTTTAGAGTTATGTCGAGTTAACACTAAACGCTATACAAATAATCAAGCCCCACCATCTAAAAATACTCCACGTTTATTAGAAAAAGTACTTGCAGAAAAAGCTCATTTAGAGCATATGAATAAAGAGTTACAGGCATCAAATAAACAATTGGAACATTCGCATGCTGTAGAATTATATTCAACCTTCCAATTATCCTCGGTACTTCAACTGAAATTTTCCGCAGCACTTGCAGCGATAGGCGTAGTGGCATTGGCAGTAGGGCTTGTTTGCTTCTTAAATCCACCTGCAATAGCAGTTGGCATCGCATTTATAACAGCGGGATCTACTTTGGCAGTATCAGGATCAATAGCTGCAGGATTAACTATTTGGGGTTTGTATAAAGCTAAAAAACATGATGCTCTTGATCTGGCTATAACTCATGATATACCTGTTGATATGCTGGTTTGACTATTGTTAAGAAATTCATTTATTTTTTTTCTTGACGGTATATTTGAATTTCACAATTGCAAGATTGACTTCAATGCTTGCCTCAGTTTCTGAGGTATCCAAGTCATCTGGAACCACTAAATCTGAGATTAAATCGCCTGTTTTTTGCATAAGCTCTTGGTACTTAGGTGAGTTTTGCGGTGTTTTTGGTATTGCTTTAATCGTGCGAGATATTTCTCTAACTTTTGTAAAAGTATCTATAATGGCTAAAGTGGTTTCTGTTGCTTTCTGGCTTTTTAATATGGTGGCTAGCATATATAAACCTTTTTCAGTAAAAGCTGTAGGTAATTTCGTCTTACCACCTTTTATTGAGGTCGCAAATTGCGACTTCAAAGGTTCCCACTCTTCCTGAGTTAACTCAATGAGATACCCCGCTGGGAATTTCTCAAGGTTTCGACTCACCGCTTCATTTATTCTTTTGGTTTCTACATGATATAACTCAGCAACATCACTATCGATAATAACATGGGTGTTGCGAATCTCAATGATTTTTTCTTCTACAACAAACTCATTTATATTCATGATTCATCCAAAGCTGCTTACTATACGGCATTATATGATTAGTTAAATTTTATTCCCAGAAAAATTGTCATAAATTGTAGCTCAAATATTTTTACATCCTCTCCTGCTGTGATATTGTTTGCGATAGATAACGTACCTT
>JACCWN010000005.1 GCA_013697625.1 Legionella sp. | reverse complement strand
AAAATGAGTTATAATTATGTAATATAGCAAACAATATAACAAGAATAGGCGTGTTATGATCATAACATTTTTCCATGATGGTTATTTTAATAGACAGTATGTTATTTATTAATTCTACTATTGTATTGTTTACACTGCGGCCGGAAATTTCGGCGTTTCCGGGCTAGAACCCCTTTAAACTAATCAGCCCAGCTTCGAGGGCCTTAATGCCATCCTCAGTAAATAATTTTTTTGAATAGGCTATCTTTTGAATATTCAATCCACCTGAGAGATAATCATCTGATTGCACAAAGCCTTTACGTAAGGCATAGAGCCCGAATTCATTGAGTAATCTTTCATTAATAACCCATAAGTCAAATTGCCCCAGATTTAGTAATCCGTCCATAGCGAGTAGGTTCTGCTCAAAAACCCCTTTAAGGTGCATGGTCTTCAATAGCTCAACACGCTCCTTTTTGCTGCCTTTATCTGCGCCGTTGGGTAGTAAATGATGTTCTAAATAATCTCTACCCACTTTATCATAAAACAAATATTCTGGTAGCCGAGAGGAAGGTTGGGACAAAAACAGATCCTTTGCCTTCTGTGCGTCATTGACATTTTTAAACTCTTTTTTCAGCCCCGTATTCCAATCTGCAAGCCCGTTTGCAAGTTGTTTAAATTCTTTTGAAACAGCAGCTACACGACCCTTTTCTTTCGTTGTGAAAAAAGAAAAAACAAGTGAGGCCATTGGTAGCTTATGGGTCTTAGAAGATTGAGAGACCTTAGGTGGTTCAGATACTAATGATACCTGGAGTGGCCTTAAAAAAGAATGAAGCGGCGTTTCCTGATCTTTAGGAAGTGCCTCGGAACACAAGAATTGAAGGTCTTTAAAGAGGTCGGCATGAATGAGAGGATCTCGTTCCATTAAATTGAGGCCATCGGCTCTTCTCCCATATACCAAATCAGAGAAAACCGCTGGATGAGTCAGTAGTAGCCTTCTAGGTTTAGGCTCTTCACTTCTAAACAACCATTGATCTAATCTTGTCCATCCTTGATTAGAACCTAACCAGGGGTCGAACACCCATTCATCAACCATGGCAGCACAATGATAGCCCCATTGCTTATGGCCGTAAAAGGCATTCCAATCACTATTTTCCCACAATTTAAAAGCCAATTTAGTGGAGAGGCCATAATTATGTTTCAAAAATTCAGAAGCAAAAAAAGCCCTGTTTTGGCAACGATCGACGGTGGTCTCTAATTGACACTTTAATTTATCAAGCGAATTATGTTTTAAAAATTGTTGAAAAATAGACCTCAATGCATCCATAGAAGGTTTTTCATCATCCAGAAAAATGGGATATTGACCAAAAGATATAGGGACATCCGCAGTCCATTGTTTATAGTTCCCAACGGTACTATCGTCTAGCACTTTAATATTTTTTTGAGTCTCGAAGGAGAAACTGTACTGACCATACAAATTAATTTCAAAAGCAGGGGAAGCATAAATTTTTCCTGGTGTTTGATATAAATAAACAAAAAGAGGAGGAAAACCTTTGGTATGCAAACTTTTTGGGAGCGCATCTTTCACAATAAAGCAACAAGTATCTGATCCATAACTTACAAGTTCATCCGGTGGAGTATTTACTTTTTTGTAAGAAGACGAGGATATATCGTAAAACTCATAATCTTGTGCATCGCCCACGAAAGTAAGTCGTGTTTCATTTGAAGGATTGTGAGGATCTCTAATGTGATAAACGCAATTTTCATTAGGATAGTATACGATTGGATTATCCAAATAAACATGTGTTGTCTCGGGCAAAGGTGGAAGAGTTTTTCCTTTTGTAAGGGTGATATAAGCTGCAATGCTCTTTTCCACTTCAAGAAACTTAGGTTCTGTATTGCGGCGAGAGGCGAGTTGCAATGCAGTATCACCCTCTTTATTAATGCATCGGTGATCGGCTCCATTTTGAAGCAGCATCTTTACTATTTCAACATGACCGCGTGCTGCTGCATAATGTAATGCGGTCCACTTTTTTGCACAGGTGGCATTTATTTTGGCAGCATTCGCCAGCAAAAACTTAGTTGCCAGGCTATCATTGGTCCATGCTGCTAAATGCAAGGCTCTTAGACCTTTTTGATCGGCTTTATTAACATCGGCATTCCAGTCCAGAAAGCGTTTGAGGATAGAAACGACAGGCTGGTCAAGATAGCTTAAATCCTTTTCTGCGATTAAAAAAGTTAAAGGTGGCTGTTCAAAATGAGCACCACCTAGGTTTGGGTCGGTATTGTTTACTAATAAAAAATCCAAAATTTTTAATTGGATAGCAAATTTCTTTTTAGCACTCTCAACCGTTATTGTTCCTGCTTTTATTTGGCTTAAGGAAGGAAATTGAGAAATGAGAGCCGTTAATAAAGTATGGCCTTGATTATCTTTCGTATTAAAAGTACCCCCCATAGCTTTAAGAGCATTCAATAATTCAATATAATTGTTCGGGGTCAAAACCGCCAACGATATCAAATCTATAAATGACATCAAAGCCCTCGAAGATTGCTGAGCACCAGATTTAGGTTCCACTTTTAATTTCACTTTTTTACCTATAAATTTAATAAAAAGATGAGATATTATACACCATGTTTCATTTTTTTTAATAGGGTAAAAATCCCCCTGTGTCATATTTGTTATTTAGGCAGATTGTTGTTTTTTTTAGAAACTAATTCTATGAGATTAGCAGAATAACCCGATGGTTCCGCGTGGCTTACCTCAGGACTGGGTTTGATATATCAAAGTTCAGTCTTCACTGATAGTCTAAACGCGATGTAGGGGGGAAGTAAGGATACGCGTCAATATGTGTCACTTGATGTTTTAATTAGCATCTAGGCCTTACTCCGCCTAAGTTTCACAGTCAATCAATAGAATATTATCAATATTTTTATGCACTCTAAAAACATGATGTTTTTATGACTAACACCATTGTTTCATATGCAGTTTGTTGACTATTAATAAGTTTTCGTTAACTTCACCTGACCACTATTTATTTTCATATCAAATCGCATTTAGGCCTTATGCCATGCGGTCTAAATAGGGATTAGAAACTTCAAGTGACCCATATTGACGCGTATCCTGACTTCCCCCCAAATAATTTCTATATTATCTACCAATACGGGTTGTTCTATTTTAACACTAATTGAATCGAACTTTTTTCACGCAAATAACCGTATAATTTGGGGCCAATACTAAAATCACTTCCTTTTATATTGCCTACTTCGCAAAGTAATTTGGTATCGTGTTGTAATGCTGAATGTAGGGGGTAGGAAAACCAAGGGGAGTTATCAAGTTCCGCTAAAATTAAATGACCTCCCGGGTTTAATAGCGTATAGAGTTTTTCAATTATTTTTAAGGGTTCTACTAAATGAACGAATAAAAAACGGCAAAAGATTAAATCAAAGCGCTCCTTTATCTGCTCTATTTGATAGATATCATGACTTAAAGTCGTTATATTAGTAATAGCATTGTCCATGATTTTTTTTTCAAGAATGGTTAACTGTGCATCACGGGGCTAAGGGAGTAATGGAACGGCCAACCGACTTTAGCATTTTTTACAAATTCTATTTATCTTTTAGCAGTTCCTAAAGTTATAACCTTTATGAATGGTCCAATTTTCAACAGGTATATATAATTACAATCTCGAAATATTAGGAGTTGAAGAATAGGCATCTTTGATTTTTTCACGTGCGTCTTTAAAAAATTCAGGTAATGGTGGATACAAGAAAAAACCACCTTTGAATTGTGACAATTTTGTTGAAGGGTTATCTCGGTCACATTTGTCTAATTCATCCAACATATGAAAGCTCTCAAGAGGCAAATCCAGGCGAGTTTCAGTTGTTTTTAGATAAAGATATCCTATAAAGTGATAGTCCATACAGACAGGTAATTGATTTGGGGGATCCGAATCAAAACTAGAAAATAAAGCATCAGAGCGGTAAAATAACTTTGCTGTTTCCGGTGAATTTATTTTATCACCATTTGAATCTACTCTTTCTGGCGCAGCTCCATGCCGATGTGAAAAACCACCATCACTATTTTGTACGAGAAAATGAAAACCTTGAGTTTTATAATATTTTTGGTCATTCACTTGAATCGTGCCTAATTCATTAGAATAATGAAGAGAGACAATTGAATAGCCTGGTTTTAATAATGGTAATTTACCTGCCTGATATGTCGCAACTATGGCTAACTTATTGTCTGTAAAATAATAATTAATCTCTTTAGCTACATAATCGAGTTTCATTTCCTTTGAACTTTGAGAGCTTAAAGAAGATAAAGATGGGCCTTCTTTCCTAATATTCAAAGCATAAGATAAGCAGTTTTCGGATGAAAATTTATTCATTGAAGCAGTAAAATTAGAACTGAATGCTGGATAACTTTGAAGCCAATCAGATTCAGTAATTCGGTGAGGTATTCGCGTGTTTAAATATTGAGGTAGTTGCCCAAGGATTTCCTGGCTCAGAGGATAAAGTTTATGAAAGCATTCTAAAAGGTCATCAAATTCTTTCTGGCTAGTAAAAAAAACATAAATTTTTTCTTCATACCTGTCTATATTACTTAATAGTTTTTTGGGGAGAGCACCCAAAAAGTCATTGCAAATATCTAAATCTTTGAAACTAATTGACGTAGTAAGTTGATGATTTTTATAACCTAAAAATGCAATTTCCTTAACTTCCTTTACCAAAGAATTATTAATAAAAGTTAACCTTCTATTTAATTTAGAAAAACTATCATAAATACCATAACTAAAATTACCACTTTTTTCCCAAATAGGGATTTCACGAGGTACTAATAATTTTTTTAGTTGAAAGAAATGATTTTCTTGCATATGGGCTAATCGATGTTGATTTGCTTTAACATACAAATAACCTATAAATTCATAATCAAATTTTTCATGTTTGTTATGGTAAATAAACTTTGACCGTTCTGGTACGGTAATTAATTTTCCTTCTGAGTCGACTTTTTCAGCTATTCCTTCACCGCGACGATGAGAAAAATAACCATCATCATTTTGTAATAGAAAATGATAATCAAATTTTGATCTTACACCTGACTGGAATTTAATTTGTTCTGTTGATGCATAAGAAACATACGCTGCGATAATATAGTGTCCATCTAAACCTTTTGGTAGTTCTCCCGCTGTAAATGGGGCAATTTTTATCAACTGTGGATCACGGAAATGTTGATTGATTTCCTGAACCAGATAATTCATTACATGGGATTTGTGTCTATTAGAATCAAAAGATAATTTTAAAAACGAAGGACCTTCAAGCCGGTGGTTTAGTGCATAGGCCAAACAATTTTCATGTTGGTAACGGCTCTGGCGGTTTAAAAAAGGGGAGTTAAATATTGGATTTTCTTTTAATCTAGATAAAGGGCTCGTCAAACTAAACTTATTTGTATTTAAAAGGTACATTCTATTAAAGAAAGGAATGTATGATTTTAAAGAATTTAAGGGTTTTGTGATTTGAGACATCAATTTAGAGTACATATTTAGCTCTTTCAATTAATTTATAAACAGGAAAATACTCGATCCATTATAAGTCAACCTCCCTGTTCATTTTGTCCTATAGTTTAGGTGACATAGAATTGCTATCGCTGGATCCCATAAAATAGTTTGTAGCCATTGCAAATAAACCCATCCCTATCGTTAAACCAGCTATAGCTTTAGTATTATATTGAGGCTTGGTTTGATTAATTTTTTTCATTACATTTTTATCGTCAAGAATACTTACTTGTAATGAGTTGCTAAATTCTTGAGTAAATTCTGCTGAAGCGACATAATCTTGCAAAATAGTTTTAAATACTTGCAATCCATTTTTTAATTGCTCTTCTGTCCAAACTATTTTTTTCTCATTACCTGGAACCTGAGGGGTTTTAGCCATCATATCAAACATTTCGCCTGGTTTAGGGCCATCAAGCGGAACCATAGAAATGTATTCATGCCGTGGATTTCCTCGACCCCAAATATGCGTATGTAACATACTAGGTTCTTTTGTGCTTCCTATTTGAGTTATACCAGATTGCTCATCCAATGAATGAGAATTATTTCCTGCTTGAGCTGTTTGGACAATTGGCAATCCAATTCTTTTATATATTTCAATCAGTAAAGAAGTTACTTCGGCCAAACCTTTCTGCTCAGCAGTAGTGTATTGACGATTAAAAGTAGATTGTATGTCTGATTTTTCATCACCTATAAAAGTAACGAGCATGCGATATCCTCTCCGATCCGTTGGATTTAATTTGATAGCATAATTATATTTATCCCTAAATTTAACAAAGGCAATGCAAGTTCCTTCCTTTGTGGAGTCAAGAGCCCAATGATCAGGTGAATAATGATGATTGATATGCTTATAAGTATCAGAATTTTTCATTCGTGCTTTTCCTTATCACAAAAAAAGTAATTAAATTATTAAGTGGTCATATTTTAATCGAAGAATTTAGGGATAAATAGGGGGAAAAATTCCCTACTCCTTAATGCTCCTGCAAACGATATATTGTTGCTTTATGTACATTAAACGTTTTGGCTATTTCACTAACTGATTTATCCTCTTCCAATAAGCGCTTCGCTAACAATTTTTGCTCCTCATTCATTTTCTTAGGACGCCCAAATCGAATCCCACGTAGTTTCGCGGCTGCACGTCCCGCTGATGTACGTTCACGAATTAAATCACGTTCAAATTCTGCAATACCAGCAAATACGGTCATGATCATTTTACCTGCATGAGAAGTTGTATCTGCCCATGGTTCGGAAATCGAGCAAAATGAAGCTTCAGCGGTTCTTATTTTTTCCACTAATTCTAATAAGTGGTGAGTAGAGCGTGCTAATCGATCTAATTTCCAGACAATCACTACATCATCAGGGCGTAGTTGATCAAGCAAACGTTGTAATTCAGGACGCTCTTTTTTTGCACCAGAAATTTTTTCCTGGAAAATACGACTGCAACCTGCATCTTTTAAAGCAGCTAATTGCAATTCTAAATTTTGTTCAATGGTTGAAACGCGAGCATATCCTATTTTCATATTTAATTCCAAAATTTTTGTTGCAAATTATATCGCAAAACAATAGACTTTTGCATCTAATTTTTGCGACAAATTTACGCCAGTAAATTTGGTCCAATGTCATTGGTTGCAAATCTTAGAAGTTTTGCAACAGGTTTTATAAAGAGATACCATGTGTCATTTTTCTAAGTCGATGTCAGCAGATTGTCAAAGACAATGTCAGCGGATCTCTGTTAATGGACGGTACAACCAATGCACGGCGATTCTCTTCGTTCCATTCTTGTTGTGCGATTTGTGAAAGATCCATCATAGCCTCTCCATTTTTGCAACGTGCTGACATCGACTAAGAAAAGTGATAAGACAATCCATAAATAAAAATTATTCAAGGCATCACATATACATTTGCCATTTATAGTAAAATTTGCTATAGTAATATTTACTACATACAGGTATTTCATGAAAACAATAAAAACAAAGCTATTTGCCAAGTGGGCTAATAAAAATGATGTTAGTGATAAATCTTTGCTGGAAGCGGCAAAAGAAATAGCTGCTGATAACTACGAAGCCAATTATGGTAGTGGCGTAATAAAAAAACGAATTGCGAATAAAGGTCGGGGAAAAAGCGGTAGTGTTAGAACAATCGTAGCATTTAAAAGCGGAAAGGATTGTTTTTTTATTTATGGGTTTGAGAAAAGCGTTAAAAGCACTATTTCTCCAAATGAGGAGAAGGCGCTTAAAGTAGTGGCCGCGTCATTGTATGCTTATTCGGGTAACGAGATTGTGCGACAAATAAAAAATGGTGCTTTGATAGAGGTGAGTGATGAGTAAAAGCGATATTATTAGTGCGATGTTAGAAACGGCGCATGATCTTGGTTTGAGCCAAGTTACTATTAAAGAGATAGAAAGCTTGGGTTTGAGTGAGGTTGAAGAACTTCTGCCTGATGAAATAAAGGCTATGCGTTCAAAAGAAAAAATAAGCCAATCTGTGATGGCAAGAATATTAAATGTTACCCCATCGACCTATCAAAAATGGGAAAGAGGGGAGGTGCACCCTAAAGGGGCTAATTTAAAGCTTTTACGGTTGGCCTATGATCATGGCGTTAGCTACATCATGCATTAGTGTCTATTAAATCGATTCAGAGAATATAATTCTATTATCTTTCATTTTCCGATTTAATAGACGCTGTTTCCATGGTGTTTTCGTTTGTCTATTAACTTATAATTTAATAGACAGTAGTAAGAGAACAAAAAAAATTTGAGATGAATGAATTAGTTAGTATTTTTACTAAAAATTCTCTTTATGAAATCTGGAGCATTTAGATTAGCATGAACCACCATTGCCTGAACTCCCGACAGCACAACAGATATGTGTTAGAACCCGCAAACAGAATCGGCTGTGCTCACGCTATTTTGCGAATGAACCCACGATATTCTGCGAATGGAATTTGATGAAACCACGCTATTTTGCGAATGACTCGCATTATGAACCCACGCT
>JACCWN010000021.1 GCA_013697625.1 Legionella sp. | reverse complement strand
TGAAACTGGTAATGCTGGCATATTCTGACCGATCAAATACGCGATATACCATGGTCATGCCTACCGGAATAATAACCCCACCACCTAACCCTTGCAGGAAGCGTAGAAGGGCCATGACGGTTAAATTGGGTGAAAATGCACATAACAATGACGATAAGCCAAACAGACTGGTTGCAATAATAAACACTTTTTTGACGCCAAATCGGTCGCCAGCCCAACCGCTAATGGGAATGCTTATGGCAAGCGCAAGTAAAAAAGCCGTGTTTATCCACTCAGTTTGCGTAATAGGTACATTAAAGTACTCGGCAAGTGTGGGTAAGGTGATATTTACAATGGTTAAATCAAGCCTATCTAAGAATAAAACGATTGCATAAATAGCTGCAACGATGTAGCGGTATTCTATTTTTAAGTTAGATTGATTGATCATGGCCTTTGACCAAAATGTACTGGATCTTTCTCATAAGCTTGCATCAACTTGCGGGCATTAGCCACTGTATCCGTAATGATTGCGCCCCCAAATCCTAGCAATTTTATAAAAGGTTTTTGATGAGGCTTACCGGTAGCGAAAATAAACTCCAAGGGATGATCCTCTGTGTTTTCAAGTTCAATCTCTTCCAATGATTCAGATCCTAGTACTAAGCAGTGTTTTGGATGCCCTATGATTTTATTTGTACCAAATTTTCCCTGACCACTGATGATGTATATAAAACCTTGCCAAGATTCATTCGGTATTTTCATTGTATATGTTTGATGGGGATTTAACTTACAATGTAGGTACTGGATTGGCCACCGACTGACAATAGGCGAGGTGAAACCAAAGGCCTTTCCTATGATAATTTTTGCCCATACATGATCATTTTGGTAAATAGGGAGATCATTGGGTTGAAACAGTTGATAGGAAGCCTGTGGCATAGGGTGCATATCAAGGCCTGGATTAAACCACATTTGTAATAATCTGACCCGTCGTAGGCCTTCAACGGGTGCTTCACCGTGTACGAGGCCTCTTCCAGAATCAACGAGATACAACCCACCCGCGCGGTTTAAATCAGGCGTTGCACCGTGTATATTGTCCCAAGCATGAACTGTGCCTTCTAATAAATAAGTGACAGCTGTTAGACCAGTATGAGGGTGCTTTTGAATGCTAGAAGATATTTCTCCTTCGATAAGGGCATCATCAAGAAAAATAAAAGGATCGACCTGTGCTAAGGCGTGATCTGTGCCGTGACCATCGACATCCACTGTGCCAATTATTCGCAATAGCTTCATAGGGGATTGACTGGATGAAATCGATGTGGCCTGTATTACTTTTGTGATAGTTCTCATAAGAATCCTGCTGAGGTTGAGTATTTTCCCACATGAACTCGAGGTGGTTGTTAAATCTCAGGTCAATGACTATATTAAAAGATATCAGAAACGCACTCTTCAATATAGTCTTAGGAGAAGCAATTGATGTATAAAACCATTATGGAAGCTGAGGATGAATTTGAAAAATGTTGGCTTAATCAATCATATACACCAATAGAATTAGAGGATGTGGACATCAATAAGACCCTTTTACACTATACAACCAATAAGCCAATAGCATTTACAAGAAAAATGTTGTGGGATATGGAAATAAAGAAGGCTTGGGATCCGGGAAAATATATTCCTTACGTTGTATGCAAGGGCTCGGCTCAAGCATGGGGAAAACAATCCTGTTCTGATGGAGAAATATTTGTTAGAAAGTCTGAGCAAAAACAGTGGCTTACAAGTATTTATGAAGAAATTTATGAAGAAGTGTATGTGAACTATAAAGAACAAGTTGTTACTTTTCTTGGCGTGACCGTTTTACCAGGTCAATCAAAACGACTGATGCCAAAACAACCCCTATTTCATGTTAAGCACGCTGTTGGAGGTGAAGAGATGCATCCTTTGAATAAATGGCGGATTGTCCATTTTACTGAAGAAAGAGATCTTAAATTAATAGAACATTTTAAAAGTTTCAATGACCCCACCACGCTTCCTGGTTTCATTGAGATGTATATCAAGGAGGATTTAGGTGCTGTAATAAAGAAGCCTTAAATCGCGCACTGTTGCCTCACAGAGAATGCTTTAAAAAGGTTGGATTCTTTAATCGATGATTGCCCTAACTGCCTAAATCCCTACCCTATATTGAAAAAGTGTATGATTTAACCCATGAAGAAAAACAATGCCCCTGTGGTTGTGAGTTAAGCCACATTTGTGATGAAGTTACTGAACAACTGGATGTGGTTCCTCAAATGACCTTTCGAGTTGTCCATATTCGTAAAAAATACGCTTGCAAGACTTGTGAGCAAAGCATTCGCTTAGCCAAATTACCCAAACAGCCACTGGATAAGACAATCGCCTCAGCAGGTCTCCTAGCTGCCATCATCGATTCTAAGTTTAATCGCCACATGCCGCTTTATCGACAAGAAGCCATGTTTCGTGAAGCAGGCCTTTCAGTAACGCGGGGCACTTTAAGCAATTGGCTGATTCATTCGGCCAAATTATTGACACCCCTGACCAAACTCATGGAGGCCATCATCCAAGAGTACGATGTGGCTTATGCCGATGAAACACCTTTGCAGGTATTAAAAGAAAAAGGACGTACGGCTTCTCAACAATCCTACATGTGGCTTTTTGGAGGAGGTCCTCCTGGTAAAAGGGTCTTTGTGTATCAATACCATCAAAGTCGCTCGCATCAAATTCCTTTAGAATTCTTTGCAGACTTTAAAGGCTATTTGCATGCCGATTGCTACCAAGCTTATGTCACTCTGGGGACACGTGATTCAATTCAACACGTCGCCTGCTTCGCTCACGCCAGGCGCTACTTTGTAGATGTGGTTAAAAGCA
>JACCWN010000104.1 GCA_013697625.1 Legionella sp. | reverse complement strand
CTTCGATCATGCATATTGATACTCCCCTAAAAAATTCAAGTTGTCGAGAATCCCATTTTTAAGATCCAAAAACAGTTTAATCGTTTCTTCTGTGTCTGGAAATAAATACATAGGATTTTTATATTTTTCTGTTTGGATTTTATCCACCATTATTTTCCTATTATTAATCCGATCATAAATCCAATGTTGGGATACATTAATTCGTTTGCTAATTTCTACTAAGGTTAAAGAGCCATTGATACGGCGCGGATGTGATTGATGTTGCTTTTGTAATATCCGATGCTTGAGGCGAAGGGTTTTTACGGTACTTGGTAAGACATATTGTTTCATTGGGGAACGAAAACCGTTTATTGTGAGTTGATCAGCTATTTCTTGATCTGTTTTATTTGCTTGACTCAGTTCAATGATTAATTGTTCCATTTCGCTTGAAAACGATAACTCTTGAAATGAGCCTACCGTAATTGGAATTTGGATTGTCGTTGTATCCCCACCTTTCCAAATAATTCTGGTGTTTATGTTATCTCTGGTTGCTCTGTGTATCACAATTTTATCTATTAATGAACGTAGTAGTGATTTTTTTTGTTCTTGAGAGAGAAGGTTTTGTTGCCAAATTTCAGGTAATTTTTGACCGATATTTTGGAAAGCATTTTTTATTTTTTGTGAAATCAATGAAGTAGGTGCCTTGGTTTGAGATTCATGTGCGAAGTCCATTTCTGCTTGCTTGAACTCACCAAGGGCAAATTCCCATCTCCTTTCTAACTCAGCAGCTACCAGTCGATTATCTGGATCAACTTGATTAAATTGACGTTCTGCTAACCTTGCCTGATATCGAAGACGTTCTATTTGCTGTAATTTCGTCCTGTTCATGCCCTCATCTTGATTATGTTTATCCGACATTGCTTTAGCATAGATATCAATTTCAACAGGAGATAATGCCTCAAAAAAAGCAGCGACAACTCTATCATCAATAGGGTCAGCTGGAATAAACTGGCAAACTGGCTCAGCATGTGTTCGTCGCAATGTATTGCAAAGATAACGGGTACCTTTTTTATATTGTACCATCATTTTATGACCGCATTCCCCGCAATAAACAATACCATGTAATAATGCTTTTCCTGGTCTTGGAACACCGCGTGTTTGATTATGTAGGTACTCAGCGTGATTATCTCTAAGCATGGCTTGTATCTGTTCATAACATTCAAGACTAATGTAAGCTGGATACTTGTTATCTATTCTAACTTTCCATTCTTGAGGTGGGATTGCTTTTTGCATGCTATTTTTTATGGAGCCCATTTTAGGTGTAGCTCGAGTTCGACCATAGACAAAACTACCCGCATAAATTGGATTTTTCAATATGGTACAAATGGCCGCATGAGTTGGTCTTTTCCAGAGGATCTCGCCAAATTGATCCGTTCGTGGAATGGTTAATTCTTGCTGGTTAAAATGACGTAATACTTGACTCGCCGATTTGAGTTTTAAAAATAAATCAAAGATCAATTGAATACGACTTTGGACTTCTAAATTTGGATCTTTGAAAACACGCTCTTGTTTATCACGAATAAATCCAGCAGGTAATTTAAGTGCCAGCTCTCCGCGCTTGGCTTTGTTAACAAGCCCGGCCGTTAATCGTCCTTTTAAAGTATGCAATTCCATTTCAGAAATCTGCCCTTTTAATCCTAAAAGTAACCTTCCATTAGGTGTTCCTGGGTCGTAAATGCCATCGCGATCACCAATCAAGCAATTACGGATTCCGCAAACATCTAATAGCGGGTACCAATCTGAACAATTCCGTGACAACCGAGTGACTTCATAGGAAAGCACGATACCTGCCTGACCTAACGTGACTTTAGCTATGAGGTCTTTAAACCCTTGACGCCCCTCAGCGGTACTGCCGGTTAACCCAAGATCCGAATCAATAATTTCAATGCTTTTTTCATGCCACCCCAAATCCATCGCACGTTGTTTCAGTGCATACTGGAGTCTCAGGCTCTCTTGATTCGTTAAAACCTGATGAGTGCTCGATTGGCGAATATAGATGATTGCCTTCCGTTCGAGATGTTGTGTTTTTACAAG
>JACCWN010000092.1 GCA_013697625.1 Legionella sp. | reverse complement strand
TGATATTCATCAGGATATCCATGGACCACAGGGATACCAGCGAATAGATAGTGAAACCTTGTATGTTCACACCCGTCTATATCCATGGGGTGAAGAGAGGCGCCGTTGTTACCTGCATTTATATTATAATGCCTATGCACGCGCAGCAGCTGATCGGTTTAGCGAAGCATTAGTTGGTTACAAGGCTGAGCTTGAATCAGGGAAACTGGTAAAAGAACATAGCGATGCCTATAGTGCCTTTTTTGTAATCAAAACAACGCGAGCTAAGCTCTGCCAGCGATTGGTAGCTCCGTGAAGCATCAACACTGAAGAGCCCCTGTTAGATCCTTCCACATAATGAAGCTCTAGCAGACCATTCTTAAAATATTTTTCTTTCATCAATTCCTAATCTACATAAATATCAAAGTATAGCAGTGCTCAACCAGATAAAGCTGCTGAATCATGCTCAACTGCATCATTGCGCATCAGTATCTATAGCAATTGGCAAGTTAATTTGACCTTAAGTCAATTTAGTCACCATTATGGTTTATTATTTTTTTTAAAAAGCAAGCAAAACATTCTTAAAGCGGATTGTTTGGCCTATCACCTGGTCGACCTGGATGAGGGATCAAGGTATTATCTTTACAACCGCAGATCATAGGAATGTCGTCGGTACAGAAACACGACTGACCAGTGGGACACGGAAAATCCGAGCTGCAAGCATGACTTGTACCGAATGAGACAAAAAGTAATAAAGTTATACTTTGTATTACAGTGACTATTTTCATAATAAACACTCCTTAAATGGACCTATTAAGACAAATACAATCATATCTCTCGATTACCAATGATTACTTGGTAAAATTATAGTCAATTTATGTGTAATTACAATTTTCTAGCAACTAATCAAGGTAATGCATCTATTTTATCTATCCAAGCCTTGGGGATTATAGCAAGTTCAATACCTGTCTTTAAAAGAGGGCTGGTGAAGGCTTGGTTTATTAACTACCATTGTAAAAGGAGGCAAAAAGGAAGTACTCTTTGAAGTGGTATAGAATTGATTAGACTGACATATTCTGAGGCTTCTGGTGGTTCAATATTTGTTTTTAAAGTCGTTTCCTTACGGCAGTTGATATACAAACCACAAGCGGAAAATTGGCCTATTATAAAGTTTATACCTTAGGAGACTTACTTTCAGATATGTTAGGAGGGGTTGATTCGGAGGAATTGTCATTACCTGGTTTAAAAAAACTATTCCTATTAGACACATCTTTTTTACCTTCTAATTTTGATGACTGTTGCTGGTTTCTAATAGCTGCTTCAATTATGTCTATTTTAGTTCCTGTAAGTATCCTTTGAATATTTGGCACTTTTTCAATACCTTGTAAAGATACATTTTGACGCTCCAAGGTGTCGCAAAGCTCTTTGCATTTTACATCAGACATATAACCCATTAATTCAACCAATTGATCATCTGATGGCTTCATCTGGGCAATTTTACCTAAAACTGTTTGATAGACTACTTTTCTATGGGTATAGCTTGGGGCTGCACTCATCAGCATAAGTACATCCTGTATACTGTTTATTTTATTACCAATGCTATTGGTCAAGTCAATTACATTATTGTGCTTGGTTTGGCCTAGTCCCAGCGTTTGTTTCAATTGCTTGGGTGTTAAAAAGGGAATTATATTTTCTAAATCTTTTGTAGTGTTCAAATAGGTCTGGAGATGACCTTTTTCCTGATCAAATATCACACTGCGTTGTCTCAAAGAACTAAAGTATAGTTTTTCAGATAGCCCCTTGGCATCCGTTACTTCGGTATCAATCATGGCTTCGTGGGCAATTGAATGGCTTGGTAAAAAACTTTCTTTCTCATATATATAAGCGACCAAATTGGGGTGGGTTAAGGTGTTTTCCTTCAAAAATAACCCTGTCAATTCTTTTATCTGATTGAATACTTTATTTGGGATTTTACCCTTGATTTTTTGGATAGTGGACTTAATTTCCTCCTCAAATCCTTCTTTTTCTCTAAGGGTGGGTATTTGAATGTGTTGGAAATCTGCAATTTTCTTATAGAGTTGTTGTTCTAAGCCACCTAAGGTCTTCAAATGGTTCTTGGTCAAACTAGAAACTATCTGGCCATCTATCATCTGAGATTTTTTACTTTTACTAAATTGTATTATTCCATCAAATTCAACAATAAATTCTCGCAAAGCCTTGCCTTTATCTGTATCCTGCAACATGGATTTTGATAGAGCACTGAAACAATCAGTTGACATAGTAGCAGAGCGCAAGGCATGTAGGGCTTGGCCAACTTTAAATTTATTAGTTTTGAAAAGCCGTATGTCATCATGTCCTTTAGACTCTTTTAATTTAGCAGCAATGAAATTTTTATAACCTGGTAAAAACTCAGTACGTCCTACAACCCCGGCATGAAACTTTTGTTGAACAATTTTAGGGATATAGCTTACTTGTTCATTATAAACGGGTATCTCGTATGTATTCGTAACCACATCTAAATCACGTAGAAATTCTATTTTATGCCTAAGTTTAACACCACTGTTTTCTTGATGTTTTGTCTTTGGAACGATATATATATGTGCATTGGAGTTTACATTAAAATTTGGTCCCATTTGTCTAAACATTTTATTACCCAGGGGGCTGTTTTGATTAGTATAGGTTCCAAGCACCACATCCACTTTTCTAACATTGACACAATGTGTTAAATCATTGAGATGTTTAGCATAGGTAGATTGTTCATTTATTGAGTGCGCCCGAGAATCCCCAGGTACAGGTTCTTCGGCAAGTATTGAAATAGGAATGTTAAGATCATCAAGATGCCTTGCCGCAGGAAAGGTGGTAACAGCGCCTCTACTAAAACCAAGCATTGAAATTTCACTGACTGAAACTACTTGTTCAGATGGGCTAGGAGTCTTATTTCTCATAATGATTACTGAAGATCCAAACTGTCTTTTGAGCTCTTTGAGATTCAATGATACGCGCTCATTATCGGAATCCATGCTATTTCGAATCTTTTTTGCCACTAAATTTAAATCTGGGTCCGTTAAATTCGCAAGCATATAATTCCCACTTATTTCTTTATCCTGAGAACCACTAAAATAAATGCGAATGACATCATCTTTAAAAGTTTCATAAACTGGTATTGTCTCTTCATAAAAATTCCGCACTTGACTTACACTTTCTAATGTTCCAGCGAAAATCAGTAGAATTTTCATATACTTGGCCTTTTACAACTTTATTTTATCACTATGTATATTAATTGTAGCATATATACTTGATTTTAGAATAGTGATTAGAAAAACGACTAAATAAGTTATTGATAATTTGATGTGTTTTATTACCATAATCAGCAATAAATAGCCTCTCATCGATTCTTTAATAAACTTTCTGATACCTTGGAACCAGTAGTCAATCACATTTTATATCCTAATTTAGAACATGTAATAAATAATATTTATTATGGGCGTAAAATGTTTAGAAAGTAGGGCATTTTTTATGATTTATAGTAAATCTTTTCTTTACCAGCTTCAAAATTAATAACTGGATAAACTATAATAATACTAAGCCAATCAGTTTGTATTGAGTTTATTCATGTATATCACTAAAGAGCCACTATTTCGGAATTTTTGGTACCCAGTAATTCCAATTCACCTTGTCCAAAAGAAACCAATACCCTTTACTTTGTTAGGTGAAGCAATCGTACTTTGGCTTGATGAAGCGGGCAGTGTATGTGCTGTGGCAGACCGCTGTGCCCACAGGTCTGCTCAATTATCTGCTGGTTGGGTTAGTGATGGGCATATAGTATGTCCTTACCATGGCTGGTGCTATAATGGTCAAGGAAAATGCGTTAAAACATTTCAAAATGATTCTGGTAAAATCCCATCTACCTATCAAGTTTCAGCTTTTAAAACCAAACTTCAATATGGCTATGTTTGGGTTTGTTTAAACGAGCCACTGCTAGACATAGCTGAATTTCCAGAGGCACACTTAGAAAACTATCGCCTTTTTGAATGTTTTTATGAAACTTGGAAAACCACAAGTCTAAGGGTGGTTGAAAATGAATTGGATATGGCCCATTTTGCAATAGTTCATCGTGGCACCTTTGGTGATCCCACACATTCATTGCCTCTTCATGCTGAAATAACTGATCTTGGTGAATATAGTTTAAACCTACATGCTGAACTCAGCGTGCAAGTACCTGAGCAACAACAAAAAAATACCAGAATATTTTTAAGCAATCCCCATCAAACCTCCACACGCTTAATGGATATCACCTGGTATATGCCATTCACCATTCGTTTATCCCTACTTTACCCCAGCGGTTTGCACCATGTGATTATCAACCATCCAACACCTATTGATGACAATCACATTCAAGTCGTGCAATTTTGTTTTCGCAATGACAAGGAAACTGATGTTTCGAGTGAGGACATAATAAAATTTGAGCGAAAAATTGTCGACGAAGACCGCTTTGTATTAGAAACTACAGATTTTAATTACCCCTTGTTTCATGAATATGCGGAAGCGAATATGCCCAGTGATAAACCTGGCATGATGGTTAGAAAAAAAATCAAGCACTTCATTGAAAAATACGAGTAATGAATTTATGAATAACAATCAGTTAATAGAGCCTTTTCTTCACATAATAGAACATAGCATCGTACCCCTAACGCAACAAGCTATTTTATCAGGTAATAAAATATTTGGTGCTGCTATCATCAAAAAATCAGATTTGTCGGTAATCATTGCAGCTACCAATGCAGAGGTGGAAAACCCATTGTGGCATGGAGAGGTGAACGCTATAAAGAAATTATATGAATTACCCCCAACGCAACGGCCATTACCTAAAGATTGTTATTTTTTAGCAACACACGAACCTTGTTCCCTTTGTCTGTCAGCAATTACATGGGCAGGATTTGATAATATTTATTATCTTTTTGACTATAATGACTCGAATGATGTCTTTCATATTCCCCATGATTTGCATATACTTCAAGCGGTCTTCCATTGCCAGCAAGGTCAATATGCACATCATAATCACTATTGGAACAGTTATCATTTAATTGAACTGCTTGACGGGACGGATGCTCCAGTTAAACAGAAAATTTTAAAGAAGGCACTTTACTTGAGAGGCATTTACACTCAAATGTCAAATATATATCAACAATCAAAGCAACCTCAAATCATACCATTACCCTAAGTTGTTTGTGAACATGGAAGGGGGTAATCGTCTAATATTTTGACAAACAGTGCATTTAGTACTAAACTTTAGTTGTGAGAGATTATTTTTTTGCATCCGTGCAAAGCTCTCATTAAGGCCACTTTCGAGTGGCCTTATATTTTTGTACGATAAGGTTTAGATATAGAAGTATTTTCTTATGTAATGGAAAAATGTCACTATGAAAAAGAGTGTTAGTATGGAATAATTATGCCCAAATTCCACAATATTTTCTTTATACATGAAAATAAAAGCAATTATATTAACCTCAATTTTTTTAACTGTTGATTTATATGCAAATATTACTCCTTGTCCTTTAACGGATGGGATCAATGTACATACTACCAAGCATATTTTAAATATTTGTAAAAATGGTACAGTAATTGAAACCTTTAAAATAGCGTTAGGCTATAATGGCATTGGCAAAAAAAAAACCGGTGACAATAAGACACCAATTGGCTTATATGGGCTGGCTCATCCAAGAACATCTTCTAAATACAAAATCTTTATACCTATTCTCTACCCAACCGCAAAGCAAGTAGCTGCAGGGTATACAGGGAGAGATGTGGGTATCCACGGACCAAATGCTGCACCTAGTTTGTTTGGATGGTTAAACCACTTACCCTATTCAACACGAGGATGCATTGCGGTGGGCAAAAATAACTATATTCAAAATGTAGCCAATTGGGTAAAAGCCAACCCCAGTACTAAGATTTTAATTATTTAATTCTGGCATAATTAGTCGCTGGTGCGTAATTGATTTTTACTCAGTTCCGACCTTCCTTCGGCTTGTCCGCGGAATCCAGGGAGCTCGCTCTGACCTTAGATCTCTGATTCCCGCGGACAAGCTGCGCGCATGTCATTACCCACAAGTAGGAAAATGTTTGATGAAGATAATGTCGTCCCGGAATTTAGTGCTGCCAAGCTCGTAAGC
>JACCWN010000010.1 GCA_013697625.1 Legionella sp. | reverse complement strand
GCAATGTCTTCTATCAGCTACACCTTGAATACGGGTCGCAGTCATTACCCTCATCGTGGAGTCTGGATAGCCGAAGATAGCGCGAGTTTGCAAGAACAACTGAGCTTATCACTAGACCACAAAACCAGCCAAGGCATTTTTATAGGCGTGGTAGACAAAGATAAAAAGCCTGATGATGAGGCAATCTATGAAAACGTATTGGCAGATACTTTAGGGCGTTTAAAGACAGTTGGTAACCTCGATGGGCCCAGTTACTTTAAAACGCTGCGTACCTTAGGAAATTTATACGTCAAAGGATATGCTATCGACTGGGAAATATTACACCAGGATGAAGTTAAACAACGCATGTCTTTACCAACCTATCCCTTTGCCAAAGAGCGGTATTGGCTATCCGGTTTACCTCAATCAATACAAGCCCCGCCTTCTGTGTTTGTAGAGCAGGCGATTTTCCCTCCTACACAGCTAAAAAATGAAAATGAGCAGTCACCCTTATTATCTGCTATACAAGGTAAGCTTATCGAATTTGTTGCGGAGGTTTTAAAGCGAGCTCCTACTAAGATTATGTTAAATGATAATTTAATTAATTATGGGTTTGACTCCATCACCTTTACAGAATTATCAAAACGTTTAAATACCTATTATAAATTTGTGATAACACCTGCATTATTTTACGAATACGCCACTATAAATGCTCTAGCAGAACAGTTATTAGAGCATTATAAGAATGAAGTGGCATCCAAACACCAAAACTTGTTATCAAATAATAAAGAAGATGCATCGGATAGTGTCCAGAGCTCAGCTCAACATATGTCTTATGTTAAACCAAATGGGCTCAATAAATACCATAAGTCTACGACAGTTGACGCAATTGCAATCATTGGTATGGCAGGTATTTTCCCAGGTGCGGCGGATGTAAATGATTTTTGGAAAAATCTTGTGAGTGAGCATGATGCGATTACTCATTTTCCCGCTGAACGTGTCGAATTAAATCCCGCAAAAAGCTTCATCAATTGGGGCGGATTCATCAATGATATTGATACATTTGATGCTGAGTTTTTTAAAATTTTTCCACGAGAAGCAGAACTCATGGATCCACAACAACGAATTTTCTTAATGACTGTATGTAAAAGTATTGAGGATGCTGGGTACGCAATAGAAGATTTTAATGATACTTTAACCTCCTTATTTGTTGGGGTTGGATCTCAAGATTATTTTGAATTGTTAATTCAAACAGGCAAGATCGAGGGTTACACTTTAACTGGCATGGCTCATAATATGCTTCCTAATCGAGTATCTTACTTACTAGGGTTAAAAGGCACAAGTGAGGCGATAGATACTGCCTGCTCTAGTTCATTGGTAGCTTTGCATAGAGCAGTCCAATCGATAGAAACTGGAGAATGCGAGCTCGCCATTGCAGGTGGTGTAAATGGGTTGGTAAGTTCAAGTAGTTTTATAGGGTGCGTAAAAGCTGGGATGTTAAGTGCAGATGGGCGCTGTAAGACCTTTGATAAATCAGCCAATGGCTATGTTAGAGGAGAGGGTGTTGGCGCCCTGGTCCTAAAACCTTTAAGTAAAGCACAAGCCGATGGTGATCACATTTATGGTGTCATCAAGGGCAGTGCCGTGAATCATGGTGGACAAGTCAATACCTTAACCACGCCTAATCCAAATGCTCAAGCAGAAGTTATCAAAGTGGCTTATCGTAAAGCTCAAGTCACACCAGATAGTATCAGTTATATAGAAGCGCACGGCACGGGCACAGCCTTAGGGGATCCAATAGAAATTAACGGATTAAAGAAAGCCTTCAGGGACTTGGCCAAAGAACACCAGCAAACCTTAGGGACACAATACTGTGCCATTGGATCAGTAAAAACGAACATTGGCCATTTGGAAACAGCGGCAGGTATAGCGGGCGTAATTAAAGTATTATTGGCTATGCAGCATGACCTAATACCCGCAAGTTTGCATTGTCAGGAATTAAATCCCTATATTGAATTAGAAGCAAGTCCATTTTACATTGCCACGGGACTACAAAAATGGGAACGGTTGCAGGATGCGCAAGGGAAAGAGATACCCAGACGAGCCGGTATCAGTTCATTTGGCTTTGGTGGTTCTAATGCCCATGTGATTATTGAAGAAGGTCCAAAGCCTACCTCAGTCTCAAGTACTAAGCCTTATTATCTCATCAGCCTGTCGGCAAAAACGGCATTGGCTTTTAGAGAAAAGCAGCAAGACATGCTGAATTGGTTAAACGATGAAGACAAAACCTGCGAAGTTTTGTCATCTATCAGCTACACCTTGAATATGGGTCGCAGCCACTTGAATTACCGTGGAGCCTGGATAGTCAAAGACAAAGCAGATTTGCAAGAGCTATTGCGCTTATCACTAGAACACAAGGCCTGTGAGCGCATTTTTATCGGTGTAGTAGATCACAATAAAAAGGCTGATGATGAGGCAATCTATGAAAAAGTGTTGGCCGATACCATACTCAGCTTAAAGACCATTGATCCTAAGGAAGGACAAAATTACTATAAAACATTGCGTATTTTAGGTAATTTATACGTCAAAGGCTATCGCATCGATTGGGCCTTGCTGTATCAGGATGAAGTAAAACAACGGATTTCTTTGCCAACCTATCCTTTTGCGAAAGAACGGCATTGGGTACCAGTAGCGCCAATAAAAATTTCTCCTGAATTAACATCTCCTACTACACAAGAAGTATCCACTTTAGGCTTTTATCAACCCGAGTGGGAAGTGGCAACTTTGATTGATACTGATCTCATACAACTGGGGCAACTGCTGATTTTTGGAGATGATGCAAGGCTGATTGATGAAATTGCGCGCTTTTTCAAGCTGCATGAACCCAACATTAACCTCATCTTAGTGCAATCCAGTACTAGCTATCAATGTTTGAGCAATGCTCATTATGCGATTAGACCTGGGATTAAAGCCGATTACGAAGCACTGCTAGCTGATGTAACTAAATTATATCCCAAAGTAGCCAAAACCTATGTGGTGGATTTATGGAGTGATGGAGCTTTCTGGAAAGATGGCGAGTTACAACTTGCTAAAGGCATTTTTCATTTATTGGTATTAAGTCAAGTTCTGTTGGCCTATAAGGTTTCGAAAGTCCGCTTATTGCATATTTACGCCTATAAAGACTATCAATTAAGTTTAGAAGAAATGAACAGTGGTTTTATGAAAACCTTGCAGGAAGAGCACCCTGATTTTTTCTATCAGTTGATTGGTCTTGATGATCATTCATCCAGTACGATGCAACTAGGACAACTCATTAAAAATGAATTGAATCAGGGACTGGATACTCAGGTTCGCTATATAAAAAACGCGCGCTTGGTTCATCGTTTAAAATCATGTGA